>JBGPMT010000206.1:0-5839 GCA_041487135.1 Binataceae bacterium (SeqCode)
GCCCGTGCCCGGCGCTCCGACCAGCAGAACGCCCTTGGGAATTCGCCCGCCGAGTCGGGTGAAGCGCTTCGGATCTTTCAGAAACTGGATTATTTCTTCGAGTTCTTCTTTGGCTTCGTCAATGCCGGCGACATCGGCAAAAGTGACTTTATGCGTGTTTTCGGTGAGCAGCTTGGCACGGCTCTTACCGAATGACATCGCCTTGCCGCCGCCGATCTGCATCTGGCGCATGAAGAAGATCCAGACCCCCACCAGCAACAGGATTGGAAATCCCTGCACCAGCGCGAGCATCCACCACGAATCGCTCTCGGGCGGTTTGGCGGCAATCTTGATGCTCTTGTCGCGCAGCGTCTTTACGAGCTCGGGATCATTTGGGGCGTAAGTCTTGAAATGCTCGCCGCCGGTCGTGATGCCGTGGATAAGGTTACCCTGGATGGTGACCTCAGCGACCTGGTTCTTGTCGGCCTGGTTAAGGAAATCGGAGAAGATAATCTCTGGTTCGCGGGTCTGCGGCCTGCTGAAGATGTTGAACAGCAGGAGGAACATCAGCCCCAGCACCAACCAGAGAGCGATGCTGCGTGAAAACTGGTTCATCTGATGCAAAAGGCTAGCATGCAGTTTCAATTCCACGCAATCAGGTGGCGTTTTATTGCGTAAAGAAAAAAGCCGTCAGACGCAGCACTTTCTGAGTCTCGGAACCCAACAGCGCCAGCCGTGAGCGGACCAGCCCCGGAATCCATGCGACCTGTCCGTCGAGCGTGATCAGAGGATAGCGCGCGCGAAGCCCGGGCGGGAGCTTGTGATCGATGAAGACCTCCTTGACCTTGCGGCTACCCGTCATGCCGAGCGGCGCGATGCGGTCGCCGGGCAGAGCATTGCGCGCGACCGCCGGTCCCGGCAGCCGCTCGGCATCGAACAGCGCCTGGTAGAGGTCGGCAGGCATCGGGGCGGCGTCGGCGGCTACGACCGCCGCCTCGAAGATAAACCCCGACTGCTCAATCTCAGTGCGGCCGTTGAGCGCGAGCGGCACCGCGTATCGTTCTGCGATGGCTCTTCCACTGCGCCCGATAGCCAGCGTTTCGTATTCGCGGATCGCGCACCATCCGCCCGGCAGATCGAGGCGTCCGTTGGGAGGTCCTTCAAGGCACAGCCGCATCAAAGCCTGAAGATGGGAGCGATCGACCCGGCGCAGAGTGCCGACACGATTGGCGATGAACCGCCGCAGCATCGCGGCAGCCAGCGCCGGATGAAGACGCGGGAAACCGGAAAGGTCCAGCAACCTGCCTTCGATCAATCGAGCGCTCATCTCACGATCTGCATGGGCGGCCAGGAAGTCGTCCACGGCCCGCAGCTCGGCACCGAGTTCGACCAGGCGGCGCGAAAATCCGGGCGCATAGGCGTGCTCGATCGTCGGCAGCAGATCGATGCGCAGGCGGTTGCGCAGATGGCGCGGCGAGCGATTGGAGCTGTCGGAGACGAATCCCGCGCCGATGGCCTCGAGATAGTCGAGGAGCTCGCGGCGCCGCAGCTTGAGCAACGGCCGGATGAGCCGCCCCGGACCGGCCTCGGCCATCGCGGACAAACCGGTGATGCCGGCGCCACGCAGCATCCGGAGCATGATGGTTTCGGCCTGATCGTCCGCCTGATGGCCAAGCGCGATGCAGCGGGCATTGAGCCGGTCCGCGGCCCGATCGAGGAAACCGTAGCGCGCCTGACGAGCCCGCTCCTCGAGATTGGACGAATCGCGATCGAGCGCCGCGTGCTCGACGATCAGCTCGATACCGAGTTGCTCGCAGAGTCGCCGAACGAACGTTTCGTCGCGGTCCGACTCGGCGCCGCGCAGATGATGGTTGAGGTGGGCGGCGGCGAGCCGATGCCCACCGCGATGCATCGCGTGCAGCAGCGCCACTGAGTCAGGTCCGCCTGAGATGGCCGCCAGGATCAGATCGTCGGGCGCCAGCGCCAAGCGGGCCAAGGAGGCGGCCAGACCCGACTCTACCCGTCCGATCAGCCTATTTGACCGGGACTTGATTCGCTAAACCTTCGTCTTATCCGGCTAATCTATCAAGCAGGTTCAAGATCACCTCGATTCCCGGGAGGTTGATCTCGAGCTCCTCGGCCAGCGTCCGAATCAGCCGTATCCGCTCCAGCGCCTTGCGCGAGTAGAGCGGCTCGCGATCCCCGTCGAGCTCGATTATCCGCGCCGGCGCGATCAGCTCCTCCTCTTCCCACATCCTGAGCTGCCCTTCCGTGATATCCGCCAGCCGACAGAGCGCTGCACGGCTCAGGAAGGTCGGCACCCTGCCCTCGACGCGGTGGGTAACCCTGGAAACCCTGCCCCGCGCCATCGATGCTCTCCCTCTCATCTCATGGCTCCCGCATCAGGCCGGCACGCGGGTCAGGCACCGCCCGGGCCTTGCGCTGCTCGGCCAGTTGCTGCATCAGGCGCCGCTCCTCGTCGGTCAGGTCGGTCGGGGCGAGCACCTTGATTTCATAGAGCAGATCGCCAGCCGGCTGCTTGCCGCGCGCCGGGATTCCGCGCCCGCGCAGCCGCATCACGCGTCCGTTCTGGCTACCCGCCGGGATCTTCAGCGAGACCCGGCCGTCAGCCGTCGGCGCCACGACCTCGGCGCCGAGCGCCGCCTCGTAATCCCACACCGGCAGCTCGCAGCGGACATCGCGTCCGGAGACCGTGAAGACCGGGTCGCGCTCCAGCCTGACGGTCAGAAACAGATCGCCATTGAGTTCGGGCCGTGGCCCCTTGCCGCCTTGCCCTTTGAGGCGGATCCGGTCGCCGTCGGTCATCCCGGGCGGAATCGTCACCTCGAGCGTGCGGCTGGCCGGAATCGTGCCCCGCCCGGAGCATCGCGCGCAGGGCTCGGCGGAGCGGATCACGCGCATGTTCGGGCGCTTCTCCTCGCGCGCCACCATCCCGGTTCCCCTGCATTGCGGGCAATCGTCTGCGGCCACGAGCTCGAGCCGGCGTTTGATGCCATTCACCGCCTCGCGCAGCGAGATCGTAACCTCGGCCTCCAGGTCCGGGGCGCGCGCCGGCGCGCCGCCACCCGCGCCGAAATCGAAATCGGTGAAGTCGGAGCCCGCCCGGAAGCCGCGGCGCCCGCGTCCGCCGCCCATCGTGAAGCCACCGCCGCCGAAGAAGCGTTCGAAGAAATCGCTGAAGCCCGCGCCCGCATTGCCGCCGCGCGGCCCCGAATACTGGCGAAAGATGTCCTCCTGAGAGGTGCCGCGTTCCCAATCGGCGCCGAGCTGGTCGTACTTCTTGCGTTTCTCGGCGTCGCCCAGCACCTGGTAGGCCTCGTTGATCTCCTTGAAGCGATGCTCGGCTTCCTTGTTGTTGGGATTGACGTCGGGATGGTGCTTGCGGGCGAGTTTGCGGTAGGCGCCCTTGATCTCGGCGGCCGTGGCGCCACGCTCGGCGCCGAGGACCTTGTAGTAGTCGCGAAAGTCCATCCTATGCTCTCAAGATGACCATCAATTTCGACGGCGCAAGCGGCTCACGACGCCGAGCGCGATTTAACCGCCGGTTTTTCGCCGAGCGCCTCGAGCCGGCGCTCCAGCGCCGCCACTTCCCGCTCGAGCCGGCGCTGGCGGCGCCAGATAAACATCACGTACAGGAAGATCACGGCGAAGATAATCGTGTACGCCGCGAACAGGTAGCCGAAATTCTCCATCGTCAATCCCCGGCCGCCGCCTCGGCCATCGCCAGCGCGAGCACCAGGCGGTTGAGCCGCGCGCGGGTCCGAAGCGTCGCCAGGCGCAGTATCAGCAGCCAGGCGAACAGCGCCGTAAACGCGGCCATCGCGACCATCAGCGTCGCGACCATCCGCGGGTCTTCCAGTCCATGACTCCCCTCACGCGTCACCAGCACCGCCGGATGGATCGTGCGCCAGAGCCTGACCGAGACGATCACCACCGGCACGTCGAGCGCGGCGATAATTCCGACCACCGCCGCGAGCCGCGCGCTGTTGGGGCTCTCGTCCGCCGTCGCGCGCAGCATCAGGTACCCGCCATACAGGAGCCACAGCAGCAGCGTGGTCGTGAGGCGCGAGTCCCAGGTCCACCACACACCCCAGATGGGCTTGGCCCAGATCGATCCGGTCACCAGCACCAGCGTACAGAACACCATCCCGGTCTCGGCCGCGGCCTGGCCGAGGTCGTCCCACACCTGCTGCCCGAGCCACAGGTAGAGCGCGCCCGAGATCGCGACCAGGCCGAAGCCGGCGAAGGCGACCCACGCGCAGGGGACATGGAAATAGAAAATCCGCTGCACGATTCCCTGCGTCGCCTCGTTCGGGACGTAGAGGAATACCATGTACAGAGCCGCGACCATCAGGGCCGCGGTCAGGATTCCAAGCGCCAGTGTCAGGCCACGATTCATCGGCAACGAATTTCCTATTGTATATGTTCCGCCCGCGCTTGCACTGTCTTGCAGGGCTGAGGCCTGTACTCGACCTGTACCCGCGGATGCTCGCGGCGACCTCTCCTGGGACAAGGAGAGATGAGAACCCGCAGAGTCGATAACTCGTGAAGTGCGCGAAGACCGTCAGCGCGCCTTTATTGGGTGCAGGCATCAGGCCTGCCTCAGCTCTCTCCGGCGACCACGTGTTCGAACAGCAGATAACCGGCCACGGCGTAGATCACGTCGAACGCGATCAGGATCTTCATCCAGACCGCCGCGGCCGCAAACGGACCGCCGCCGAGCAGCACGGCCGAGGCCTTGACGCCGGCAATCAGCGCCGGCACGAAAATCGGCACGGCAAGCATCGGCGGGATCAAATCGCCGAGCCGCGCATGACTCGAAATCGCGGCCAGCATGGTGGCGAGCGCGGCGAAGCCGATGAGGCCCAGCGCCAGCACCGGGATCATCCGCAGCAGGCCATAATCGAAATTCAGATTGAAGAACAGCACCATCAGGACGACCGCGGCAATCTCGGCGACCGCCATGAAGATCAGCGCGGCGGCGAGCTTGGCGAGGTAGATCGTAGCGCGCTCAACCGGGCTCATCAGCAGCCCGTGGATACATCCGTTCTCGCGCTCGGCGCTGAGCGCGCGCGTCGCCCCGAGCAGCCCCGAGAACAGGAGCGCGATCCAGAGCGCGCCGGCGGCCGCTTCGGCGCCGCGTGCGCCGGCCTGGCTGAGCGCGAAGACGATCACCACCAGGATCAGCATCGAGAGCGCGACTATCGCAATCGTACTCTCGCCCGAGCGCAGCTCGAGGCGCAGGTCCTTGCGCAGGATGGCGCTGAAGCCGCTCATGGGCGCATCATCCGTGGCCGGCAAGCCGCCCGGGACGGCCGCGCTCGAGGCGGCCGCGGCTGAGTTCGTAAGGCTGAAAATCGAGTCCCGCCAGCGCTTCCGCGTTATGCGCCGTGATCACGACCGCGCAGTTGCGCGCCAGCGCCTCGCCGATCAACTGCTTCACGAGCATGACCCCGCCGGCGTCGAGTGCCGTAAACGGCTCGTCCATGATCAGCAGGTCGGGATCGGCGATAAGCGCCCGGGCGATCGCCAGGCGCTGCTCGTTGCCGCGCGAGATGGTGCGCACGCGATAGCCGCCGAGCGCTTCCAGCCCGACCCGCCCGAGCCATCGCGCCGCCCGCTCGCCCGCGCCCCCGAGGCCATAGAGCGCGGCGTAGAATTCGAGATTCTCGCCCGCGGTCAGGTTCGGATAGAGGAAGCTCTGATGGCTCAGCAGGCCGATTCTGCCGCGCGCGCTTTTGGCACCGAATACGGTGACGGTTCCGCCGCTCGGACGCAGCAGCCCGGCGAAGATCTTCACCAGTGTCGACTTGCCCGAGCCGTTGACTCCGCTGATCGC
>JBGPMT010000207.1:0-5771 GCA_041487135.1 Binataceae bacterium (SeqCode)
CGATTGTGCCGTGACGACGCGCAAGTTGACCCAGCGGTTCAGCCGTTACAAGGTGCGGGAAGCTTAAATTGCGCTTGCCGGACGGGTCGTGGGGACTATACTGGGCCGTTGTGGCAGGTTGAGTTTGAGGCGAATGTGAAAGGATCGGGGTCGCCGAAGACCGCTGTCAAAAGCGCTATGCCGCCGATAAGAACGGAGGCCGTCGATGGCTGAATACAAGAAGAAGGAAGCCCGCGAATGGGCGCGAGCCAAGATGCACGGGATCGCTAACGTTATCATCCCGAGCTACACGCATGACCTGCAACGGTTGAACGAACGCGGAATCCGCCACGACGTGCGGCGCGAGATCGAGCTGGGATTCTGGGGCACGCTGCTGGTCTCCGAGACCGCGATTACCGTCGAAGAGTACGGCGACTTCGTGCACTGGGCCGCGGACGAGGCCAAGGGCCGCCTGCGCCTGATTCATCATGCGGCGTTCAACACGCTCGAGGAAAATATCCGCGCGGTTCAGCTTGCCGAGCGCAACGGCGCTGAGCTCATCCTGCTCGGGTACCCGTCCAACTTCTATCCCGAAAGCGGCGAGGAGATTTACGATTACACCAAAGCGTTTTGCGACGAGACCAACCTCGGTGTGATCCTCTTTCCGGTGCCGCTGTGGGGTTTCGAGCGGCTCCATCCGGCCGGCATCCCGCCCGCGATAATCCGCAAGCTGGTCGATGACGTCCCGAACATCGTCTGTATCAAGGCCGAAGGCGGGATGCCGACGATTGGCGGCTTCGTCGAGACCTGGCTCACGCTGTCGGACAGGGTGATCGTCACCTTCCCGATCGAGTCTGAAGCCTTGCCGCTCGCGACACTGGTACCAATGCAGTTCATCGGCACCAGCAACTCGGAGTATTACGGCCCGATGGTGCCGCGGCTGTTCAACATGATTCGCGACGGCCAGAAGGAAAAGGCGATGGAGCTCTACTGGCAGTACCATCCCGCCCGCATGGCCAACGAGCAGCTCTTCGCCTCAACCAAGGGCGCCCACTTCCTGCATCGGATGGCGTGGAAGTACCAGGCCTGGCTGCAAGGCTTCAACGGCGGCCCGCTGCGGCATCCGACCATGCGCCTGCATGAACCGCAGATGAAGGCGCTGCGCGGTGGGCTGGTCGCCTCGAAGCTCGATCCCACGCCGCTGCCCGATCGCGAGTACTGGATCGGCCGCCATCCGGCCTGAGCCGGAAGGCAGCATGACGATCCTTCTCGACGCCAACGACGTCGAACAGCTTGCGTCGATGCCTCGCCTGGTCGAGGCGGTCGAGCGCGGGGTGCTGGAAGAAGCCCGCGGTACCGTGGTGCTGCCGCCGCGGATGAATCTGACGATGAGCAATGGCGGCTTCTTCCGTGTGATGCCCGCGCTCATCCATGAAAGCGGCGTGATGGGCTACAAGGTTTTTCACGGCTCCATAGAACAGGGCGTGCGCTACCTGATCGTGATCTACTCGCAGCAAAGCGGCGAATTGCTCGCCATGATGGACGCCCATTACCTGACCGCCGCGCGCACTGGCGCGACCACCGGTGTGGCGACCAAGTACATGGCGCGCCGCGATACGCCACACGTCGCTGTGATCGGATCGGGGCTCGAGGCCCGCACCAATCTGCTCGGCGTGGTCGCGGTGCGAAAGGTCAAGCGCGTGACGGTCTACAGCCCGAATCCGGGGCGGCGCGCGGACTTCGCCCGGCGGATGAGCGCCGAGCTCGGAATCGAGGTGACCACCAAGGACACTCCCGAGGCCTGCGTCCGCGACGCGGACATCGTGGTAGTGGCTACCAATACCACCGGGCGCGCCGCGTCCATCGCCTACCAGGGCAAATGGTCGCAGCCGGGGATGCATATCAACGCGATCGGCTCGACGATGCTGCGCCTACGCGAGATCGATCCGGATACGTTCGGCAACGCCGGGCGCATCGTGGTCGATTCGCGCCACCAGGTGGAAGGCGAGTCGGGCGACGTGGTGGCGGCGATCGAGGAGAAGAAGTTTCCGCCCGACCGGGTCTTCGAGATGAAGGACGTGATCGGCGGCAGCGTTCCCGGGCGCGAAGATGATCGGGAAATCACGCTGTTCAAGTCGGTCGGCACCGCGATTCAGGATGTGATGGCGGGCTTCGCGGTTTACGAAGAAGCAGTCCGCACCGGGCGCGGCCGCGATGTCGGCGAGCTCTTGAGCCTCAAGCAGTTCGGGTCGTGACTACGCGAAACGCGTGAGAGAGCCACCATGATGCGGGAACAGTTTGCCGGCAAGATCGCGTTCATAACCGGCGCCGGGGCGGGCATCGGGCGCGCGATCGCGCTCGAGTGGACGCGCCGCGGCGGCACTGGCATCGTAACTGATATGAACGGGGAGCAGGCGCAGGCGACGGCCGCCGAGGCTGTTCGTGAAGGCAGCCGCGCGTTTCACTTCACCATGGACGTGAAGAGCCTCCCCGCGATTCGCGCCGTTTTCGCCGAGGCCGTCAAACAGGCCGGCGGGATCGACGTCTTATTCAACGTCGCCGGCACCAACCTGATGAAGAACGTCGAAGAGATGGCGGACGAGGAATGGTATTCGATCATCGATACCAACCTCACCTCCGTCTACCGATGCTCCAAGCAGGCGGTGCCCGAGATTCGCAAACGCGGCGGCGGTGCGATTGTGAATATCGCCTCGATCGCCGGGATCATGGCGGAGAATCGATGTGCCGCCTACAGCGCCAGCAAGGGCGGCGTGGTGCTGCTGACGCGCAACATGGCGATGGATTTCGCGCCGTACGGCATTCGCGTGAACGCGATCTGCCCGGGATCGACCCGCACCCCGCGGATCGAGAGCTATATGCGCAACATTCCCGGCCAGGAGCGCGCGATCGCCGACCTGTGCCCGCTCAAGCGCTTCGCGGAGCCCGAGGAGATCGCGCGGCCCGCGGTTTTTCTCGCCTCCGACGAGGCTTCGTACATAACCGGCGCCGCGCTAGTCGTCGACGGCGGCCTTACCGCGGGATTTCGATTACCGCTTTTCGACCAGATGTGACCATGGTTAGCCAACCCGTTGCGTTTCGATGGCCGGCGAGCCCGACCGAGCTGCCCAAGGCGGCGTTTCATCGCGAGGATGTGTTCCGGCTCGAAATCGAGCGTATCTTCCTGGGCCCCGAATGGCACCCGCTGGCGCATCTCGCCGAGCTCCCGAAGCGTGGCGACTTCAAGACCTTCCGCCTCGGCGATGCCCCGGTCCTGGTTATCCACGGTGACGATGACCGGGTGCGGGTCTTCTTCAACTCCTGCACCCATCGCGGCACCCAGCTCCAGACGCGCTCGCGCGGCCACGCCGGGGAATTCGAATGTCCGTATCATCGCTGGCTCTTCAATAATCGCGGCGAACTGCTCGCCGCGCCCGGCAGCGATCGCTTTCCCGCCGCCTTCCGCAAGGACGACTACCATCTGCGCGAGCTCCGGACGGCCGAATTTCATGGCCTGATTTTCGCCACCTGCAGCGCCGCCGCGCCCGCCCTCGCAACCTATCTTGGCGAGACCGCGCCGCTGTTCGAACAGGTTCTCGGCGACGGCCGGCTGAGCCTGCTTGGTTATCAGAAAGTCACATTTTCCTCCAATTGGAAGGAATACAACGATAACGAGGGCTATCACGCCCCGCTGCTCCATCGCGCCTTCCGCATGCTCCACTGGCAGGCCGGCAAGGGCATCCAGTGCGCGACCGAGTACGGCCATGTCGGTCTCCAGGCTCAGCTCCAGAGCGCCGCTAACTCCGACTTCCTGAACGATCGCTCGCTGGTCGAATTCCGCGGCGCCAACGGCGCGGCCGCGCCCAAATCGATCATTATCGCGCTGTTCCCGCTGGTCTCAGTGATCAAGCATCTCGACGTCATCAACGTGCGCTTCGTCATCCCGCACTCGGTCGACGAGACCGAGGTCCACTACGCCTACTTCTGTCATCAGGACGACGACCCCGCGATGATCCGTCATCGGCTGCGCCAGTCTTCCAACCTGCTCGGCCCCAGCGGCTTTATCTCGCTCGAGGACGGCGCGGTCTTCAACCGCATCCATCAGGGCTCGCTGACTCCCGGCCGGGTCCAATATCAAAAAGGGGTCGCAGCGATGGCTCCCCCGCCCTGTATCGTCGATCAGAACGATGAGTCGGCAAATCCGATCAGGTGGGAGCACTATCGAAAGATAATGGGGTTCGAACGTGATCAGCGCTGACGTGCTCGCGGCGATCGACGAATTGCAGATTCGCTACATCAGCGCGCTCGACCGGCGCGACTTCGACGCGTGGCTGGCATGTTTCGACAGCCAGGGCAGCTATATCTGCACGCCGCGCGAGAACGAAGAGCAGGGACTGCCATTGGCGCTGATGATGGACGATTGTTACGAGCGGCTGAAGGACCGGGTCAGCTTCATCACGCAGGTCTGGGCCGGCACCTTCGAGGATTACTGGACGCGCCATTTCATCCAGCGGCTCGCCTGCACGCCCGGGAACTCCAATAGCTATTCGGTAATCACCAACTTCGGGGTGCTCTATACTTCGGCGCGCGGCCGCTCCGAAATACTGGTGGCGGGGTGCTACGCGGACGAGGTGATAGTCAGCCCCGCGGGCGCAAAGTTCAGATCGAAGAAAGCGGTGCTCGATACCAGCACCACGCCGCGCTACCTGGTCTATCCCGTCTAGCAGCCGCTATTTCGACGCGGGCTCTTCAGGGCGCCATTCGTTGTTGGTGTTGCGATCGCCCTTAAGCCATGCCTTGAAATCCGCGTCGGCATTGGCGGCCCGCTTCGCACAGATCTTGTCCCAGTCGGGATGGTCGACCGCGAACTCGAGATTCAGCCCGTTCGGATCGGTCACGTACAGCGACCGGCAGTAGCCGTGATCGATGATGCTGGTCTCGTGGCCCGCCGCCTCGAGCCGCTGCTTGATCTCGTCCTGCGTGGCCGCGTCCGCCTTGAGCGCGATATGCACGAACGGCGAGTGTGGACCATACTGCGCGTACTTCTCCTGCTTGGCCGGATCGGCGAAGCGGAAGAAGGCCAGCATCCCGCCGTCGCCGATCTGGAAGAACAGGTGGCAGTAGTCCAGATCGTCGTTGAAGACATGGTCATGCTCGCGCCATACCGCAACCAGCGGCCATCCCAGCGTACCCTCGTAGAACTTGCGCGTGCCTTCGAGGTCGCGGCAGACGTAAGCATTGTGATGCAGCCGCGCGGGGATGCTGTTGCGCTTGGCTCCGTTGCTCTTGGTCGTCTGAGTGGTGCCCATGACCCTGCCCCCTGTGGCTGCGCGCCGGTTGAATGATCTGCCCTGCGCGTGCCTATTTTTTAGCACGGCGGACTTGTTTGTAAAGCATGTCAGATCGAACCGGCGGTATCATGCCGGCCGGTCCGCCGCCGACGATGCAGCAGCAAGCATGAAGCCGTTCAGGCTCGGGAGCGCCTTGGGCCATCTAGGATCGCGCCGGTCGGAAAGGCGATGGTCAGTGACGGAGGTCCTTTTCGATACGCGCCGCCGTCGAAATCAAACGGCGCGAGGATACGGGCGAGAAACCATAATGCCTGCCTGTTCAAGGATTAGCGCGCCGTCTTGACGAAGCGGGTGCGAAGAACACCGAGGCCGTCGACTTCCAGCTCGATCAGGTCGCCGGGCTTCGGATACTTGCCGAGTTCCAGGCCGCACCCGGTGCCGACCGTGCCCGAGCCGATAACGTCGCCCGGGACGATGGTCTCGCCCCAGCTCACGTAGCTGACG
>JBGPMT010000208.1:0-5712 GCA_041487135.1 Binataceae bacterium (SeqCode)
GAAAGCAGGTACGATGGCTGTCAGGAAGGTAAGCACCGGATATAGTATTTCGCGACTGCTCAGGCGTAATGCCTGCTCGCGATAGATTGGGCGCGAACTATGAGAGGGCTATCCATGTACGACGGCCCGGAAGACGGCGGCTCGCCCGGCACTTCCGATGGGACGCGCCGGAACCCTGCCAGCGTCGAAGCGGCGGCCAACGGTGCGCCTGCCGAGTTGGTAGCCTCCAGACTGCGCTGGCCCTTGCTTGCGATGCTCGCGGTGGTCGCCGCCGTCGCGGTCATCGCCGGCGCAAACGAGTTGTGGCGATACCTGATCTCCTTCGAATCAACCGATGACGCCCAGATCGAGGGTTACATCGACCCGGTCAGTTCGCGAATCAACGGAACGGTGGTCCGGGTCGCGGTCGATGACAATCAGAGTGTGAGGGCCGGTGAAATCCTCGTGCAGCTCGATCCCCGCGATTACCAGGTCGCGGCCGCGCAAGCGCGGGCGAATCTCGCGCAGGCCGAAGCCCAGGTGAATGTCGCGCGACAGAACTATGCGGCGTCGCAAGCGCAACTGCGCCAGGCCGAGGCGGCTGACGTCCGCGCACAGCATGATGCGCGGCGCTACCGCGAACTGCTCGGCGAGAAAGTCGCTTCCGAGGAACAATACGATCAGTATGTCGCGGCCGCCAACGTGAGCGCCGCGGCGGTCGAGGCGGAACGGGCCTCGGCCGGCGGAGCGCAGCGCATGATTGCCTCCAAAGAAGCCGACGTGCTGGCGTCACGCGCGGCGCTCGATCAGGCACTGCTCAATCTGAGTTACACCAATATCAAGGCGCCCGCCGACGGCATCGTCGGAAAGCGGACGGTTCAACTCGGACAGCGGGTTGAACCGGGGGAACAGTTGCTGGCCCTGACCCAGATCGACCGGGTCTGGGTAACCGCGAATTTCAAGGAAACGCAGCTCGCAAGGATGCAGCCGGGGCAGCCGGTCACGATCCATGTCGACGCCTTCAGCCGCAGCTTCAAGGGCCACGTCGAGAGCCTGCCCGGAGCCTCGGGCGAGAAATACAGCCTGCTGCCGCCGGAGAACGCGACCGGCAACTATGTGAAGATCGTGCAGCGTCTGCCGGTCCGAATCCGCTTCGACCAGGGCCAGCCGGGAATCGAGCGGTTGCGCCCCGGGATGTCGGTGGAGCCGACAATCTGGATTCACTAGCGAGCCCGGCCCGGTGAGCAGCGCTGCGCAATCGCGATCGCCTTCCGGTTCGAATCTGGATGCGCCCGACGCCGGGCTATGGAGGCCGCACCACAACCGCTGGGTCGTGGCGCTGACGGTGACGCTTGCGACTTTCATGGAAATTCTCGACACCAGCGTCGCCAACGTCGCGCTGCCGCATATCGCCGGCGGGCTCTCAGCGACCCTCGACGAAAGCACCTGGGTGCTGACCTCGTACCTGGTGGCCAACGCGATCGTGCTGCCGGCCAGCGCCTGGGCCTCGACGCTGCTGGGCCGCAAGCGTTTCTACATGAGTTGCGTCGCAGTCTTCACGATCAGTTCCTTTCTGTGCGGGATTGCGCCTTCGCTGGGGATGCTGATCCTCCTCCGGTGCATACAGGGGGCCGGGGGCGGCGGGCTGGCGCCGGTCGAGCAGGGGATCCTCGCCGATACGTTCACCGGTCAGGATCGCGGGATGGGCTTCGCCGTCTATGGGATGGCGATCGTGCTGGCGCCGATCGTCGGTCCGGCCCTCGGCGGCTGGATTACCGACAACTACAACTGGCGCTGGATCTTCTTCATCAACATCCCGATCGGGATTCTCTCGCTGTTTCTGAGTTACGAGGTGGTGGAGGACCCGCCCTATCTCGAAGCGGAGCGCCGCGCCTCCTTCGCCCGCGGTTTTCGCGTCGACTACATCGGTCTCGCGCTGCTCGCGCTGACCTTCGGCCCGCTGCAGGTGATGCTCGACAAGGGTGAGGAGGACGGCTGGTTCCAGTCGCACTTCATCGTGATTTTTGGCGTCATCAGCCTGGTCGCGCTGCTGGCCTGCATCCTCTGGGAATGGCACCACGACCATCCGATCGTCGATCTCAAGCTGTTCAAGAATCGCAGCTTCGCAGTCGCGGCGATCCTGATGTTCGGGCTCGGGATAATGCTCTACGGCACGACCTTCATGCTGCCTGCCTTTGTGCAGGTGCTGATGGGCTACACGGCGGAGCTTGCCGGTCTGATGATTTCGCCCGGCGGCCTCGCCGTGCTGGTGCTGATGCCGCTGGTCGGGGCGCTCTCCGCGCGCGTCGACGCGCGCTGGCTGGTGGCGGTGGGCTTTATTTCGATGGCAGTCTCGCTCTACATCCTCACCGGCATCAACCTGCAGATCGATTTCTGGCGCGGCATGATGTTGCGTGTCTATCAGTGCATCGGCCTCGCGTTCCTGTTCATCCCGCTCAATACGCTGGCTTACGCGGGCGCCGCCCAGGAAGACAACAACCAGATTTCGGGGCTGGTCAACCTGATGCGCAATGTGGGCGGCAGCGTTGGCATCTCGCTCGCGGCCGCGCTGGTCATCGAACGCGCGCAACTTCATCAGGCCCGGCTGGTTTCATCCGTCACCAATTACGATCCCGCGATGCGCGCCGCGGTCCGCAATCTCGCCCATCAACTTACCCACTCCGGGATCAGCAGCGCGGACGCGACGGCCCATGCGCGCGCCCAGATCTATGCTGGCTTGCAGGGACAAGCGCTGACGCTCGCCTACATCGATGTGTTCTATCTGCTGGCGCTCATGTCGGCGGCCCTGCCACTGCTGCTGTTTCTCGCCAAGAAGCCACCGCGCGGCGCGCTAGCGATGCATTGATTCGCTGGTGCACGAGCCGCCGGGATCGATTGTGGCGTAATGCTCTGAAAGGTTCGCCCGGCGCTGCCGCCGGCGAGCCCACGCTGATGTCCGTAAGTTGATTGGAAAACGGCGCACCGATCTTCCCTTCGCGCAAGAGTACGGTGAGCCGTTGGTTCGATGATGCGTCAGCGCATGATTTCCGACAGCCCGCGTACGCTGCCATAGCGGCCGGCGTCGGTCAGATTCATGCCGTTGACGTTCGAGCACTCAGAGTTGGCGCGGAACGGGCCGGTGGGGCCGGAGAGGTGAACCCAGGTCTCGTGCACGTTCTGGACGTCGATAATCGTGCCCCAGCCGCCGTTGGTCCAGTAGGCGCCCTCGCCCGTCCGATCTATTCATGGTTGTTTCCTCTCGTGAGGATCGCCCGCCGCGCGGAAGCCGGCGTTAATGCGCGCTGCGGCAGCCGTCAATATGTCACGATTTTCTTCTTCCGGGTAAAGGCCCTGCGCGAGCTATTTGCAATTGGTCTTCGTGAAATTGCGGTTTTTCTCGCACTGTGCCAGTAAATGAGGCGACATCTCGCGGTTGCCAAACGCCGAGGAGGCGGTCGTGAAAATAGTAGTCTTTGGCCCGGAAAGACGAACCGGCGCGCTCCGCGACGGAGCCGTCATCGATCTCTCTTACGCCTATGCCAGGTACCTTCGCGATCACGGAGAGCGCCACTCAGTTACCATGGCGGCGGCGCTCGTGCCGCCCGACCTCACACGCTTTATAGAATGCGGCTCCCGGGTTCTCGAGTACGCGCAGAAAGCACTCGAACACCTGGGCAAAGCGGATGATCAGCTCGGGCCACGCGGCGAGAAGCTGATCTATGCGCCGGGCGAGGTCAAGCTGCATGCTCCCAAGCCGCTTGGCGCCCGGATCGCCTGTGCCGGAAGCAACTACGCCGACCACGCCGCCAGGATGGCTGCCAATCTTGGTCTGCAGCCGAAGGTGTCAGGCGACAAGACCGGTGACATCACCGGTGTAATCCGGAGCAACGGAATCTGGGGATTCTGGAAGGTCGGGCGCGACGCCGTGGGCCCGGACGGCGACGTCATCTATCCCTCGGTAACGCGGCGCCTCGACTATGAAGGCGAGCTGGCAATAGTGCTCGGCAAGGACGGCAAGGATATCAAGCCGGCCGACGCGCGCGAGTACATATGGGGCGTCACGCTGCTCTGCGACTGGAGTATCCGCGACCTGCGAGAGCCGGATGGCCCGTATAGGTTCGCGATGGCGAAGAACTTCGATACCTCCCATTCGCTGGGCCCCTGTATCGCGGTTGGCGAGGCGGACCCGGGCAACATCGATGTGGAGACTTACGTGAATGGCGATCGGCGCCAGAACTACAACACGCGCGCGATGATCTTCCCATTCGGCGAGCTGATGGAGTATCTGTCGCGGGATTTCACGCTCCGGGCCGGCGACATCATCAGCGCGGGGACCGCGGCCGGAACGGCGGCCGATTCGAGCAAGCCGCTACCGGACCGAACCTTTCCGCCCGAGCTTTTCCTCAAGGCCGGCGATACGGTGGAAGTCCGGTCGCCGGCAGTCGGATCGCTGCGCGCTCATATCGTCGCAAAATGACAAACGGAATCTAACGCAGTCGATATTTTGCACTCAGCACGGGGACAACCCGGTCCTGGAAATCATTCAGACCCTTGATGAAGTCGGGGAAACAGAACATCACGCCATCGAGACCCCCGTCCTGGGCGAACCAGTTGAGAATCGAGGCGATAGTATCCGGTCCGCCGGCCAAAGGTTGACAGCCGAAGAACACGAATTTTTTCGCAATATCCTGAACCAGCTCCCCGGACGGACCCTTCATCATCGCGACGACATTTTGCAACGCCTCGGTGTCTGCGCCCGCACAATAGAACTCGAACAATTCATTGGCGTGCGCATCGCTCTCTCCTTGAATCAGAGTGACAACGGTGTAGGTCTTGACCGGGCGCCCGGCTTCACGCGCCAGTTCCTTCATGCGCTTGCCGAGCACGATGACTTCCTCAAGGGTACGGCCACCGAGAAAAGAATGACTACCGTGGCGCGACGTGAAACGCATGCCGGCCTCGGAGATGCCGGCGCACACGATGTCGGGATGCGGTTTTTGCAGCGGCTTCGGATCCGATCTGCAGTCCTCCAACTGAAAGTATTTCCCCCGATGGGTGACGCTCTCCTCAGTCCAGAGCCGCCTAACCAATTCGATCCATTCCACCGCGTACTCATACCGATAGGAGTCGTAGTTGGCAGGCAGTAAGCCCATCTGCGCGGTTTCATCCGGGTAGGCGCCGGTCACGATGTTTATTCCGGCCCGGCCATCGCTGATGTCGTCGATGGTCGCCACCATCTTTGCGGCCACCGCCGGCGGGATCAGCAGGGGCTGCACGGAGGCGTAGATCTTGACGTTTCGAGTGACGGCCGCCAACCCCGCCATCAGCGTCAAAGATTCCAGCGAATAGTCCCAGAACCGGGTTTCTCCGCCGTAGCCGCGCCATTTCGACATGCTGAAGACGAAATCAAAGCCGATCGCTTCGGCAAGTTGACAAATCTGGCGATTCAGATCGAACGTGGGCATGTACTGCGGCGCGGTCCGGGACACTATCCAGCCGTTGTTCGCGATGGGTATGAAGACGCCTAATTCCAAACGCTTGGTCATTTCTCTATCGCAGCTGACCTCGCCTTCGTTGCCGAGCTCGAGACCTCACGCGCCACCCGTCTCAGCGAAGTCCGAGCCCTCTATCTCATGGCCTTGGAAAGGCGCCGTTTAAGACCCGGCGAGCGCCCGACTTGGCGTTCACCTTATGATTTCGTTTTCTCTTGCCGGCGTCTCGTCTACGCGTATC
>JBGPMT010000209.1:0-5673 GCA_041487135.1 Binataceae bacterium (SeqCode)
GAGCGGTGCGGATTCCGGGCCGAACTCGGCGGCGCCGCCGGGCAGCGCCAGCACGAACATCACGGTCGTACCGACCATCAGCCCAAGCCAGCCCGCGCGGGACATGCTGAGCAGCACCGCGACGAAAATCACAAAGGTCGCCACGCAGCATTGAACCCTGAAGGCGGCCGAAGCGCGCCGTGGAGTGAGCACATTCGGGAACACGGCGCAGGCCAGTGCGAGCGGGAAGATCATCGCGAGGTAGCCCGCGAAATGATCCGGATCGACGAACGGCCCGCAAGCCCGCTGCAACGGGTCGAACATCGGCGCCGCCCAGTCATACGGAACGAAAAACCATAACAGCTTGCCGTTCCAGGTCGCACGCTCGATCAAGCCGACAAACGCCAGCACGAAACCGGTTGCCAGTATGGCGCGCAGAATCGTCCGCGCGAATCGGGCTTCGGCAGCGGCCGGTTCATGATGCTCGCCAAACGGATAGAAGGCCGCGAGCAGAAAGGCGCATCCGCTGGCCAGCAGCACCAGCAGGCTTGAGAACGTGAGCACCGGCGCCAGCGCCATGGGACGCCACCGGCCCCCATAGATCCAGCCTGCCAGGCGCGAGACCGAAGGCGCCTCATCGGGCGCCGGTTTCGGAGCGGGAGCGGCGGAGGCGGAGCCGGGCGCGAAGGGCACGGGAGCGCCTTGCGCGACCTCCTCGCGGGTCGGTAGTAGCAGAGAACTCGCGGGCTTCGAATCCCGGACGGGAGTGG
Source organism: Binataceae bacterium (SeqCode) (assembly GCA_041487135.1). GTDB lineage: Bacteria > Desulfobacterota > Binatia > Binatales > Binataceae > JAJPIG01. The sequence goes on from JBGPMT010000209.1 coordinate 750, forward strand.
CTACGGGCAGGCGGGAGTTCAAATCATGATACGGCGCCGCCTGCGGCCATCCGTCGAGCGCATAGGCGTAGAGCTGGTAGGTTCGGGGCGACAGCGCACCGATGACGGCCGGCGGCAACGGAACGATCTGGAGAAAAGTCCAACCCGCCAACACCACGATTGGGAGCGCCAGGGCCGCCGGGCCCGGCAACTCGGCGCCCGCAGCGGTGACTCCGATTCGGATGAATCGCGCCAGCTTCACGCACCATACGATCGCCAGCCCGAACAGCGCTGCTTCCAGCGGCCGGTAAGCCATCGGATGAACGCTGCCGAATGCGAACGGGCTCGCCACCACCAGCAGCAGCATCACGGCCTGGACGCAGTAGTCGAGCTTTCTCAAGCGCGGTCGCGGGATCCGGAGTCCCGCCCTGCGGCGCAACCCGGCCGGATGGCGCGCGGGGCGTCCGTCCGGGGAGGAATGTTACGAGTTCTCGGCGTGAGGCAAGTCATCGGCTTCTTCGTCGGAGGACTCGCCGAGCGCCGAATCTGAGGAGTACGGATGGTAGGTGTCGTAGCTGCCGTAGTAGCGGCGATAATACTGGTAATGCTGGCTGTTGACGTCGACTTCGTTGAGCACCACGCCGAAAACCTTGGCGCGCGCGAAGGCCAGTTTGGCGCAGGCTGCCCGGACGTGTTGTTTCGCGGTTTTCGAGGAATTGACCACCAACACTACCCCGTCCACCATCGTCGACAGCAGGATGCCGTCAGTGACCGGCAGAATCGGGGGTGAATCCAGGATTATGACGTCGAACTGGCTGGCGAGCTCGACTAGCGTTTCGCGCATCTTCTCGGAGCCGACCAGTTCGGAAGGATTCGGCGGAATCGATCCGGAAGCCAGCAGCCATAGCGAGTCAATGTCAGTCTCGCGGATAACATCCTTCACCAGCCGCGCGCCCGCCAAGACCTGGCTCAGGCCCAGCGTGTTATCCATCCCGAGCACCTTGTGGCATCGCGGACGCCTCAGATCGACGTCCACCAGCAGGACCCGCACCCCGGTATGAGCAAAGACCAGCGCGGTATTCAGCGAGCTTACGGTCTTACCTTCGGAGTTCGACGCGCTGGTAAACAGGATGGTCCTCGGGGCGGCTCCCGCCCGCGAGAGCATCATGGCGGTTCTAAGCGTGCGATAGGCCTCGCCGATAACCGAGGAGCGGTTCAGGGTACCCGCCAACTCGCGACGATGATTGGGCAAAAGAGCGCCTTTGGCGACAGCGTGGCGATCGACGACGGGCTTGCCGTTGGCGGCCTCCGGCGCCGGATTGGTCTTGCCCCTATGATCGATCCGTTTACGCACGCTCCTGGTGAAGGTGCGCGATTCGGCGCGCCAGAACGCGGGCACCGCCGCCAGATTTGGGAGATGCAGATAGATTTCGACCTGCTCGGGAGTCTTGAGGGTCTTGTCCTGGTACTCGATTAGGAAGGCGAGCGCGATCCCAAGGGCCAGGCCGAAGGCGATCGCCTGCATAATCGCGACCGTGCGATGGGGACTGGAAGGTCCGCCGGGCGGCTCGGCTTCATCGACAATGACGATATTGGATGACTGGCTCTCGGCGGCCAGGCCGACGTCCTTCATGCGCTGCAGCACGCTGTTGTAGAGCTCGCGATTGGTATCGACCTCGCGCTGCAGGATGGCGTATTCGACCGCGGCGTCGTTGAGGCCGAGCGCTTGCGTCCGCTGCCGGTTGAACTCGGATTGAAGTTCGTTCTCCTTGGCCTGGGCGGCTTCGTAGGCGGCCTTGACACTGGTGGCGCGTTTCCCCAATTCCTGCTCGTAACTGCGTTGCAGCTGGTCAAGCCGCGCCTTCAATTGACGCAGCGGCGGATAGTCGGGCTTGAACTTCTGGGCCATCGCCGCGTAGTCGCCCATCACCAGGTCGAGCTGGCCTTTGAGACCGCTGTTTCCGCCCGCGCCTGTCGAGGCCGGAATATCGGTATAGCCGTGCTTGGTGATCTGCTGGACCTGCGCTTCCAGACCGATCCGCGAGACCTGGGCGGCCGTGATTTGCCGGCTGAGCTCGGTCAACCGATCGAGCACCACGGTCTCCTTGCCGTCCATCGACATCAAGCCGGGCACGATGCCCTTGTCGCGCCGGTAGCTGTTGAGCGCCAGTTCGGACTTCTCGAGCTGTTCCTTGAGCTCCACGAGCTTGCCGCGCAGGAAGCGCTCGGCCTCGGAGTTGGCCTGACGGCGCAGCTCGATACCCTCGCGGATATAGGCGCGCGCGTGAGCGTTGGCGAGCCTCGCCGAGAGCTGCGGATTGGGCGTAGTGACGACGATGTTCACCAGCTCGGTGTCGGTGATCGGCTTGATCTGCAGCGAACCGAGATAGACCCCGATCAGATTCTTGACCGGCGCGGGCGCATTCGCCATCTGCTCGGTCACCGGCTTGGGCTGCGGACGCAAACCGAACATGGCGGCCACCTGATGCTTCAGGTTGCTCAGCGGGCTGGGATTGCGTTTCTGGCGCCCGAGAAATACCGGATCGTTGGTCAACCCTTCATTCAGGATCACACTGGCCGCCAGGGTGCGGCTCTTCAGTATCTCGGACTGGGTCTTGATGAAGTTCTCGGTGTCGGCGGTATCGCTGGTCGACTGGTTGTCCGACTGTCCCTCGTGGTTCTGCAGAATCTGCGGAGTGCCCGGCCTTAACAGGATGGTCGCGTCGGCGGTGTACAGCGGCGTCATCATCGCCACCCGAATCGCCACGATAACCACCACCGCCGCGGTGACCGAGACGATAAGCCAGCGATGCTTCTTGATCGTAATCCAGTAATTCAGCAGGTCGAGCGTCCGCTCATCGTCCTGGAAGGTGCGATGATAGGAGGCGTCGATTTCGGCGTCGCCAAGACCGTTGCGGCGAATAAAATATGGCGAGGGTTCGTTTGCCACTATGGTTCTCAGTAGGTTGGCAGCGGCACAGTCATCTTGGTGAGGATGCTGTACACCACATAGGGCCCTATTTTTACGTCCGAATAGGGCACGTCGATAACGTCGTTGGCGCGAACCGGGATGTCGGGATCCTGGCCCCTGGCGATGCGTGTCAGGTTAACCGGGACCGCGACCTTGTTCCCGGTCGAATCGCTGCGGATTAGACTCGCGGAGGTTGGATCGGCGGCATACATCGCGCCGCCCGCCGATCCGACCGCGCCCAGCACCGTCAGTCCCGACCCGACCAGGAAGAACCCGGGCCGATAAACCCATCCCGTGACCATCACATTGCCGCCGCCCGGAACCACAATTACGTCACCCGGTTCGACCGGCATGTTGATGTAGTTCAGGTTGCCCATGAAGGCGGTGTTTTTCAGCGGGATGACCACCGCCGGACCGTTGCTGATATTGGCTTCGATGTCGGCCAGGGTCGGCACCGGCGGGAGCTCCGGCTCTCGCGGCGCCGCCGGGGCGTTCTGAGCGGCATCGGGCTTGCGCGGGCTGGCGACCGGCTTGTCAGGCTCGGGCTCCTGGATGAAGGAGTCGGCAACCTGCTTGAGCCGCACCGGCCCGTCCGCGACCTGCGGCAGGATCACGATCTCGTCGGCAGCGTCGCCGGTCATCCCACCGGCCTTGGCGATCACGTCAAGGATACTCTCCCCGCTTCCCTGCAGCGTGATCAGGCCTGCAGCCCGAACGCTGCCGACCACCGCGATCTGCCGGCTGTGGTACTCCCGGATGAAGACCTCCACCTGCGGCTCGTACATGTACTTGGTGAGCGCCCGTTTGAGCTTGTCGGTAAGCTGCGCTTCGTTGAGGCCGCCGGCGGAGAGCGTACCGATTAGCGGCAGCTCGATATCACCCGTACCGCTCACTCGCACCGAGCGGTTCTTCAACTCATCCATCGAGGGCACCGAAATTTCGATCACGTCGCCGGGGCCGATCGGGTAATCCAGCGGCTCCTTCCCGCCGGTCATCCGCTTGTCCCACAGCGCTTTCAGGCGCTTCTGGTTGACCGGTGAGTTGGCCGCGCTGGGAACCCGCTTATCGATGCTCGCGACGCTCGCCGGTGAAACCGGATCCGACCCATTGGCCGGCGCCGACGCGGAACATCCCAGAAGTATCGGTGGCCCAGCCAAGGTCAACATCAGCAGCAGGAGCGAAGCTTGTGGAAGCGCGCGCTCATGCCGCGTCGGCCATAACCAACGCTTATAGATCTCAGGAAAACGGCTCATGCGAGATGGTTTTCGTTCACTCATGAATGATTGAAGATCATCGCCGGACGCTCCAGCCGGCTGGACGCTGACATTCGAGCTCCGGAGCGCAAGCACGCGTCCGCCCTCCCGTATCCAGGCCGCCTTAAAACGCCCTATGCTTGTCATCCTCCCCGCCTGCTCAGCGCCGTCCACCGCATCGCGCGCGTCCAGCGCACCGGGCCGAAATTCTCGACCGCCGGGTCACTCCTGCCGACCGGTCATTGCTCCGGTCTCAGGAGCCAACCGACCGTGGCCCAATTTCATCGTCGCTGCGGTCTATCCAGGAAGTCGGGGAAGCAACAGATAGACAGGAGCAAACATCGATAAGAAAACCGCAGCCTTAAAGCTAAAGATAGCATAGTTAGGCCACCAAGAGCGTGTCAAGTCCGCCAAGAAGCCAAAATACACCATCACTTAGGCGAAACGGCCTGAAACTTCCGGCTGGCATTCTATGCGAATCAGATACCTGAGCAAACATGTCTTGAGCACGGATGGGGCGGCCAGACTGGCGCAATCGTGCGCCTGGTCCGAAAGAAGGAGCGGAATTGAGACCGGTGCAGCGGGGGCAAGGACGAAAGTCTTTCAGCGGAAGTTTTTCTTAGTTCTCCGCCTTGATGCGCTGCGCAGGGTTCACAGTGCGCTTTCTGCGCCCCGACAGCTCGTTTCGTCTATCTTCTGCGACTCCCTGGCCGCGCCTTCC
>JBGPMT010000210.1:0-5669 GCA_041487135.1 Binataceae bacterium (SeqCode)
CAGGTCACGGATGATCGTGATGTCGTCGCGAATCTCGCGGCGCGACCGCGGGCCCATCCCCATCACGTTGCGGCCGGTGAAGCCCGCGCCCACGCCCAGGATAATCCGGCCCGGCGCGATTTCGTTCAGCGTGGCCATCGCATTGGCCGTGATCGGCGCGATGCGGTTGCCGGCGATCAGGACGAACGTACCGAGCTTGATTCGCCGGGTACGGTCGGCCGCGAGCGCCATAGTGGCGAAAACCTCGCTGTAGCACATGTGCGAGTCATCGAACCACGCATTGTCGAAGCCATACTCCTCGGCGCGCCGGACGTCCTCCCAGGCGCGAATGTAGCTGGGAAAGCTGATTCCGAATTCCATGGGTCCTCCCTCGCGAGCGCTCCGTATCCCGAAAACAATCACAAGCGATCATCGCAACGCAATCTGCGCCCTGCTTGCATTTTTTCGCCGCTTGCCGGATACGATCACCCAGCCTGAACCCGAGCCGGGTTCGTGGCATTCTTGCAAATTCAGAGAGAAGGAGATCGTCATGAAACTTTTTTTGACCCCAGGCGCCTGCTCGTTGTCTCCCCATATCGCGCTGCGGGAGGCGGGATTGCAGTTTGATTTCGAGCAGGTGGATCTCAAGACCAAGCTGACCAAGAGCGGCGCGGACTATCGCAAGGTCAATCCCAAGGGCGCGGTGCCGGCACTGCAGCTCGACAACGGCCAGGTGCTTACCGAAGGCCCCGCGATCGTGCAGTACGTCGCGGATCAGAAGCCCGCATCGAAGCTGGCGCCGGCCTCCGGAACCTTCGAGCGCTATCGTCTCCAGGAGTGGCTCAACTACATCGCCTCGGAACTGCACAAGATGTTTGGGCCGTTGTTCAATCCGGCGACTCCCGAGGATCAGCAGCAGAGCACGAAAACCGCGATCGGCGCGAAGCTCGATTTCGTGAACCGCAGCCTCGAGGGCAAGCAGTTCCTGCTGGGCGATACCTTCACGGTCGCGGACGGTTACCTGTTCACGATCCTCACCTGGAGCAAGCACGTCGGGATGGATCTCAACCGCTGGCCCGCGCTCAATTCATATTTCGATCGCGTCGTCGGACGTCCGGCGGTGCAAGCCGCGATGAAGGCCGAGGGGCTTACCAAGTAGGCGGCGAAAAAAGCGCGTAGAGGCCGACAACAAAAACGGCGAGCGCGGAATTTCCGCGCTCGCCGTTTTCTTTCGCCTCGCGACCATGCTATATATCAATGATATATGGCAAAGAAGACAGCCAAACGCGCAACCGCGAAAGTCTTCATGACCGGGCGCAGTCAGGCGGTCCGCATCCCCAAGGAATATCGCTTCGCCTGTGACGAAGTGCTCATCGAACGCGAAGGCGAGCGCGTGATCCTGACGCCGCGCCCGCGGTCGTGGCGCGAATACTTTGCTCACGCGTCGCGGTTCACCGACGATTATCCCGATCGCATCGAGGATCGGCCGCCGCAGCATCGGGAGCGGCTTTGATGCCCCGTCTCATGCTCGACACCAACATCTGCATTCACGCGCTCAAGCGGAACATGGCGGTGCAACGCCGCCTTGAGGCGACGCGACCCGCGGAGGTCGCGATCTCGAGCGTCGTCGCGGCTGAGTTGTGGACCGGCGTCATGAAGTCGCGCGAGCGGCAGGGCAACGACCGGGCTCTGAAGGAGTTCCTCGACTTTGTCGAGGTTCTCGATTGGCCGGCTGAGGCGGCGCGGGTCTACGGCGAAATAAGAGCCTGGCTTGAGATCAAGGGACGTTCCATCGGCACGATGGACCTGCTGATTGCCGCCCACGCTATCCACGAACGTGCGACGCTCGTGACGCGCAATCGCGACGAGTTCAAGCGAGTGGACGGGCTCAAAGTCGAAAGTTGGGATGAATCCTAAAAAAACTTTCTGAGGCTCAGTGCGCTCACGATGCCGAGTCGTATTTGCTCGGGAAAGATGGTGGAGGCGGGGGGAATTGAACCCCCGTCCGAAGACTGTCCGGCTATGGCCACTACACGCTTAGTCCGCGAATTCTAGCTCGCCCTCCGGACGCCCACGGACAGGCTTCCGGATGGCAAGCCGGTTTAAATTTCGGCCCGATGCCCAACCGGCAAACGGCACGGGCCTAGCCCACTAAATGACGTTCCGACCCGCTGTCATGGGCGAACAGCGGCGGAACGCCGGCGGCCGTTAGGCCGCCAGTTGGTAGCCGTTATTGTCTGCGGATAAATTTCGCAGTTCTGTTTGTTTAACGGGCCAACAGCACCCCGGCGTGCGACCATAACCCTCTTGTCTCCGTCGAACCCGTTTCGCCCCCAGGCCGACTCGTGAGGATTAGATGACGGCTACCAATTCAATATAAGTCTGACGGACGACTGGCACAACCTGCCGGCGATGCGTGCGGATACAACCGCAGGATGTGAGCGGGTAGACTGCGGATGGGCGTCGGAGGTCAAAGCACGCGGAGGTACCCTGCATGTCGCCATCAGCCCAACCGCAATCGCGGCCCGGCAGCGCATTATCGGAGCCGCATCGTCCGCCGATCGAGCCCGCGGTTGGACTGTTTGTGCTGTTGCTGCTGGTCGCGGGATGCACCGTGGTTCTGCTGCCATTTGTCTCGGCGCTGATCCTGGCCGTGGTCCTGTGTTTCTCGACCTGGCCGGTGTTTCTTACGCTCACGCGTTTCATGGGCGGCAGGAAGACGCTGGCCGCGATCGCGATGGTGGTGCTGCTGGCGGCGGTAATCATCGGTCCCTTCGCGATCCTCGGTGCGAACCTGGTTGACAACGTCCGGGCGGTGGCCGCAGCGGCCCATCGTGCTTTCGCGCAGGGCCCCCCGCAGCCGCCCGAATGGCTCGGCAAAGTCCCCGTGGTAGGCGAGCGTATTCGCGATTTTTGGATCGATTTCAGCCAGGACGTCGCGAGCCAGTCCGCCGCTTTCGAGCAGGTGATAGGCACGCTTGCGAAGCTGGCGCTCGGGTTCGGCAAGCTGCTGGGCCAGGGGCTATTGGAGATCGGGCTGAGCCTCATCGTCTGTTTTTTCCTCTACCGCGACGGCAGTGTGCTGGCGCAACGGCTCAACCGGGCGGCGTTTCGAATCTGCGGCAGCGAAGCCGAGCGGTTGGTCGACATCGCCGCGCTGACGGTTCGAGGCGTGGTCTATGCGATTATCGGCACCTCGCTGATCGAGGGGATGCTGTTCGGACTTGGCTTTCTGCTCGCGGGAGTTCCGGGCGCCTTCGTGCTCGGATTCGCGACCTTCATCCTCTCGTTCCTGCCCGGGGGTACGGCGCTCATCTGGATTCCCGCCGCGATCTGGCTCGTTCGGCAAGGCGCCACGGCCTGGGGCGTGTTCATCATAATCTGGGGAATTATCGTCGGCGGCCTGCTCGAACATCTGCTGCGGCCAATTCTCATGGCGAGGACCGGCTCAACCCCGTTAATCCTGATATTGCTCGGCGTGTTCGGTGGCACGCTGGCGTTCGGGTTTGTGGGAATTTTCATCGGTCCGACACTCCTGGCGATCGGCCACGGCCTGCTGCAGGTCTGGACCGACGGGGTGGCGGGGACCTCCGCCAAACCGGCGACCGAGAGCGATCTTGAGCTTCGTCCCACGGCAGTCGAATAGGCAAGGCGGAGGCGGGCGGTTAGACTCGATCTCCGATGGTGTCCGAGGCCAAGCAACGCGAGGGCGACGGCTACGACCTGATTGTCGACAATCGCAAGGCGCGTCACGACTTCTTTATCGAGGAGACGCTCGAGTGCGGACTTGCGCTGACCGGCACGGAGGTCAAGTCGCTGCGCGCGCATCGCGCGAATCTCCGCGACAGCTACGCCCGTATCAAGGACGGCGAAGCGTTCCTGCACGGCGTCCATATCTCGGCCTACGCGCCGGCCGGCCAGTTCAGCCATGCGGAGACCCGCCCGCGCAAGCTCCTGATGCATCGGCGCCAGATCGATCGGCTCTGGGGCCGGGTGCGCGAACGCGGCTACTCGCTGGTCCCGCTCAAGCTCTATTTCAAGGATGGACGCGCCAAGGTCGAAATGGGATTGGCCAAGGGCAAGCGGATGTACGACAAGCGCGAGGCGATCGCGCGCAAGACCACCCGCCGCGAAATCGAACGGATGCTGAAATCGCGCAATCGCTGAAGGGGCGCGCCCGGGGGCCAAGCGCCCGCGCGCTTCAGCGGCTCGAAACCTCTACCGGGGAGACGGAACTGCCGGCGCCTCATTCAGGAGCGCCTGCAGGCGGGCGATGCGGCGGCTCAGCGGCGGATGAGTCGACAGCAGATTGTCGAAAAAGCCTTCATCGTCGTCACGTGCGCCCTCAAGCGGATTCACGATGAACAGATGAGCGGTTCCGCGCGAGGCATTGCGCAGCGGCGACTCGACCTTCGCGATAGTTTCGAGCGCGCGCAGGAGCGCCCGCGGATTGCGCGTGAACTCGACCGAGGCGGCGTCGGCCAGGTACTCGCGCTGCCGCGACACCGCCATCGCGAGCAATTGCGAGAAGATCGGCGCCAGCGCCGCGAGGATCATCACGGCGACCAGAATCAGTGCGCCGCCGCCCTCGCCGCTCGAATCGCCGCGCCGGCGGCTCGACCGGCCGCCGAACCACATCCAGCGATAGACGAAATCCGCCAGCATCGCGATTCCCCCGACCAGCACCGCGATCATCATCATCGTCCGGATATCGTAGTTCCGGATATGCGCCATCTCATGGCCGAACACGCCCTGCAATTCCTCGCGGTCCATGGTGTTGACCAGACCCTGGGTGACGCAAATCACGGAATGATCGGGGTCGCGGCCGGTGGCGAACGCGTTCGGCGCCGGATCGTCGATCAGATAGGCGCGCGGCACCGGCATCCGCGCCGCGATCGCCATCTCGCGGATCACGTCGAGGACCATCTGATGCTGCGGGGTATCGGGAGCAAGCTCGCGCGCGTGCACCGAAGCGAGTATCAGCGCCGCGCCGCCAAAATACGAGACCAGCGCCTGGATGACACCGATGATCAGCGCCGCGATGGTGAGGAATGGAAAACCGGTCAGGCCGCCGTCGCCGGTGATTCGCAGATCGCCGATTAGAAGATCGAGCCCGAACCCGAGCGCCGTGAACAGCATCAGGAACGCCACGACCAGCAGCGCGGTCTCCCGGCGATTGGTGCGTTCCAGCGCCCAGAAATCGGTGGACACCATCGGACCTCAGTCGGCCATCGCGGCGGTGCTCAGGCGCGTGGCGCGCCGAGCGAAAGATCGACCTTGGGAACGGCCTGGTCTTCCGGTGCCGCCTTAAGGAACTCGGCCTCCTTGAAGCCGAACTGGGAGGCTATCAGGTTGGTCGGAAAGGTCTCGATTCGCGTGTTGAGCCGCATCACGAGATCGTTGTAGGACTGGCGTGCGAAGCTGATCTGGTTCTCGGTCGTGGTCAGCTCCTCCTGCAGCCGCAGAACACTTTGATCCGACTTGAGCTGCGGGTAGTTTTCCATCACCGCCAGCAGCCGGCCGAGCCCGGCGGTAAGCTGGTTTTCCGCCTGGATTCGCGCTGCCTGGTCGGTGGCGCCGACCGCGCGAGCGCGCGCCTCGACCACCTGGGTTAAGGTATCGCGCTCGAACTGCATGTAGCCTTTGACCGCCTCGACCAGGTTCGGAATCAGGTCATGGCGGCGTTTGAG
>JBGPMT010000211.1:0-5669 GCA_041487135.1 Binataceae bacterium (SeqCode)
CTTGAAACGCCATGGTTTTCCGCCCGACACTCGCCTCCTGTCGCTGCTTCCCGGCAGCCGGCGCGGCGAAGTTCTCCAGCTGCTCCGTCCGATGGCCGAGGCGGCGCGGATACTCGCCCGCACGCGCGGACTGGTCCCCGTGGTCCTCCTGGCACCGACGCTCAAGCAAGCCGATCTGCGCGCGGCGGCCGGCGACGCGCTTTCCGAAATGCGGATTATCGCCGAGGATTCATATAGTATCATCGCGGCTAGCGAGCTCGCCCTGGTTACTTCCGGAACCGCGACCATGGAAACCGCGCTGCTTGGATGCCCGATGGTGATTGCATACAAGATGTCGCCGCTCAGCTATGCCGTGGCGCGCGCCCTGGTCCGGGGAGTCGGGTTTATCGGGATGCCGAATATCCTCGCGGGCCGCAGGATCGTGCCCGAATTGATTCAGCGCGAGGTCACTGCGGAGAACCTGGTGCGGGCCGCCGAGCCGATGCTCGCCGAGCCGTGCCGCGGTGAAACGATCGCCGCTCTCGCGACCATTCGATCGCGCCTCGGCGCACCGGGCGCAGCCGCGCGAGTGGCCGAAATCGCGCTTGGGATGATCGCATGACCCTGCTCACGCCGCTGCAACGGCGCCTGCTCGGCTATCTCAGGCCCTATCTCTTCCCTTACCTCGCCTGCCTGGTCGCCGCGATGCTGGTGCTGAGCGCGACCAACGGCGCGATCCCGCTGCTGGTCCGGCCGTTTATCAATCAGCTCTCGAAGTTCCGCGATATCGGCGCGCTCCATACCCTGTCGCTCGAGATCCTGCTGATCTTCCTGATCCGCGCGCTGACGAATTTTGTCAGCACCTACCTCAACGCCTATATCGGCCAGCGCATCACGCGCGATCTCCGCTCGCAGCTCAACGATCGCTTGCAACGCCTGTCGCTCTCGTTCTTCAACCGCACGCCGTCGGGCGTGATGGTCTCGCGCATCGTCAACGACGCCGCCCAGATCGCCGGCACCACCACCGACGGCGCCTTCTCGGTGTTCGGCGATGGAACCTCTTTGCTCGCGGTGCTGGCGGCTGCCTTCTATATCGACTGGAGGCTCGCGCTGATCGCGTTCGTGGTCTTTCCGGCCGCGGTGCTGCCGGTGATGGGCTTCTCCAGGCGGATGCGCAAGATGACCAAGCGCGCGCAGAAGCAGATCAGCGGGCTGATGGTGGTCCTGCAGGAGACCTTCCAGGGTAATCGCGTGGTCAAGGCCTTCGGGATGGAGGACTACGAGCGCCGCCGCTTCGACAGCGAGCTCGCCCGGCTGCTCAAGATCCAGATGCGCATCGTGATGATTCGCGCGCTCACCAGCCCGATGATCGAGGTGATGGGCGCCTTCGCGATCGTCAGCGTGATGTGGTACGGCACCTCCTCCGTGATCGCCGGCACGCGCACCGCCGGCACCTTCGGCGCCTTCTTCACCTCGATGCTGATTGTCTACCAGCCCTTCAAGCGGCTGACGCGCACCAACAACACCATCCAGCAGGGGATGGCGGCGGCCGAGCGCGTGTTCGAGATGATGGACGAACCGATCGAGGTGGTTGAGGCGCCCGGCGCTATCGAGCTGCCGCGCACCAACCATTCGATCGAACTGCAGGGTGTGAACTTCCGCTATCGCAAGGACTGGGTGCTCAAGGAGGTCAATCTCAAGGTCGGCGCCGGCCAGGTGATCGCGCTGGTCGGGATGAGCGGCGGCGGCAAGTCCACGATCGCCGACCTGATTCCGCGTTTCTACGATCCGCAGCAGGGCCGGATTCTCATCGACGGCATCGATCTGCGCCATCTCAAACTCGCTTCGCTGCGCGCGCAGATCGGGCTGGTCACGCAGCATACCTTTCTCTTCAACGACACCATCCGCGCGAATATCGCCTACGGCAGCCAGGAGCGAAGCGAGCAGGAGATCGTTGCGGCCGCCCGGGTCGCCAACGCCCACGATTTCATCATGCGCCTGCCGCAGGGCTACGACACGATGGTGGGCGAAATGGGCGTGCGGCTTTCGGGCGGCGAACGCCAGCGCGTCGCGATCGCGCGGGCGGTGCTCAAGGACGCGCCGATCCTGATCCTCGACGAGGCCACCTCCTCGCTCGATTCCGAGGCCGAGCGGCTGGTGCAGAACGCGATCGAGCTGCTGATCGCCAACCGCACCGTGCTCGTAATCGCCCATCGGCTCTCGACCATCCGGCGCGCCGACCGAATCGCGGTCCTGGTGCATGGCCGGATTATCGAGCAGGGCACGCATGACGAGTTGCTCGCGCTTGGCCGGGAGTATCGCAAGCTTTACGATCTTCAGTTCTCGGAGGCGGCCGCGATCGCCAGCAACGGCGAACTCGCGGGCTGAACAGGCGCAGCGCACACACACCGTGTCCGCGGTTTTTTATCGGCTCTACAAGGCGATCTGGTATCCGGCGCTCCCGTTCGCGCTGCTGGCCGGCGGCGGCGACCGCCGCGAGCGCCTCGGGCAGGTGCGGCCCGGCGAGATGGCTCTCGATGGCGCGCCGCGCCTGTGGTTCCATGCCGCGTCGGTGGGCGAGATCGAGGCGCTGAGCGCCGTCGCGCGCGGCCTGATGAGCGAGCTGCCCGGCGCCTCGGCGATCGTCACGACCATGACCGAGGCCGGGCGCGAGGCGGCGCGCCGGCGCATCCCGGATGCGGCGGCACATCGGCTGGCCCCGTTCGACCATCCGGCGGCGGTGCGCAGCTTCATCGCCGCGGCGCGTCCCGACCTGGTCGTGATCACCGAGACCGAGCTCTGGCCGGGATATTTCGTCGAGGCGCGGCGCGCAGGCGCCCGGATTGCGATCGTCAATGGCCGCGTCTCCGAGCATGCCTTCGGACGTTACCGATGGCTGCGGCCGCTGATCGCCAAGGCGCTCGGCGAAATCGACCTGGTGCTGGCCCAGACGGTCGGCGACGCCCGCCGCTATCGCGCGCTCGGCGCGCCGCGCCGCCGCCTGATCGTGACCGGCAACACCAAGTTCGACCTCGCGCGCCTGGCGCCGCCAGGGCCGCTGCGGCCCGAACTCGAACGCTTTGCGAGCGCCGGACCGCTGCTGGTCGCGGGCTCGACCGCGCCCGGCGAAGAAACCATCGTGCTGGCGGCCTGGCGGAGGCTCGCCGCGCGATTCCCCGACCTGCGCCTGGCCGTCGCGCCACGTCATCTCGATCGAGTTGCCGAGGTCGAGAAGCTGTTTCGCCTCGAGGCCGGCGCGCCGTATCTCAGGGCGAGCACGATTTCCGATGCGGCTGATCCGTCCGTGCGGATGTTGTTGCTCGATACGATGGGCGAATTGAGCGCGCTCTACCATCATGCGGCGCTGGCCTTCGTCGGCGGCAGCCTGGTTGCCGGCCGCGGCGGACAGAGCCTGGCGGAGCCGGCGGCTGCTGCGGTACCGGTACTGTTCGGTCCGTTCCATGACAATCAGCGCCAGATGGCCGAGGCGCTCCTGAGCGGCGACGGCGGAAAGGTGGTGAAAGATCACCTCGAACTGTACGCAGCGTGCGCCATGATGCTCGAAGATGAACGCCGGCGGCGCGCGGCGGGCCTGGCGGCGCGCCGTTCACTCGAGCTGCTGGGCGGTGCGGTCAGCGCCAGCGTCCCGCTGCTCAAGGCGCTCGTCGCCGGCCGCTGATGCGCGGTTCGTTCAGCCCCCGCGGGCGCATCGATCGCCTGTGGCACAACCAACTCGCCTGGTATCAGTGGCCGCTGTGGGCGCCGCTGGTGCCAGTCTCGGCGCTGTACGGCGCCGCGATCGCCTGCCGATCGGCCTACTGGCGAATCGCCGGCCGGCGCGCGGGTGTCCGAACGATCGGCGTCGGCAATCTCACCGTCGGCGGCAACGGCAAGACCCCTTTCACGCTGTTCCTGGCCTCGCGCCTGGCGGAGCGCGGACTGAGGACCGCGATCGTCAGCCGCGGCTACGGGGCGCAAAACCGCGCCGCCGGCGCGCTCCTGGTCGCCGACGGCGGCCAAATCCTGCTCGGACCTGAAGAGGCCGGCGACGAGCCGGTGATGATGGCGAAATCGTTCGGCGGACCGATTGCGATCGCGCGCCGTCGAATCGACGCGATAAATCTCCTCGCGCAACGCGGCCCGCTCGATGCGGTCGTGCTCGACGACGCGTTCCAGCATCTGCGCCTGCGGCGCGACGTCGATTTGCTGCTGGTGAGCGCCGAACGCGGGCTCGGCAATGGCTGGATGCTGCCGGCGGGACCGATGCGCGAACGGCTGGGAGCAGCGGCCCGTGCCAGCGCCGTGGTGCTGATGATCACCGAGGACGGACCAGCCGGTCCCGGGGTCGCGGAAATCGCCGCCGGCGGCCGTGAGCGGCTGATGCCCGCGATGCTGCGGCCGCGCGCGCTGGTGCGGCCCGCGGCCGACGGATGGCGCGAGCTGCCGCTGGAACTCGCCGGCCGGCGGGTGGTCGCGGTCGCCGGACTCGCCGACCCGCGCTCGTTCTTCCGGATGTTGCGGCGGCTGGGCGCGGAGGTCGCAGGCCGGCTCGAGTACCGCGATCATCATCGCTACACCGAGTCCGACTACCGCGCGATTCGCGAGGCGGCCCACGCCGCCGCCGCGCTGATCGTCACCACCGAGAAGGACCTCGTGAAACTGGAACGATTTCCGTTCGCGCCTGATTCGCTGTACGCTTTGCGGCTGGAAGTCGTGATGGACGAAGCCGACCAGACCCGTCTGCTCGCGATGGCGAGCGGCGCAGGTGGCCTCTCAATCGGCGCCGCCCGCGCGTGACCGGCAATCAGGAGGAACCGCCGATGGCGCTGAGCCAGGAGCTGCTCGATATTCTCGCTTGCCCGAAGTGCAAGGGTGAGGTGAAGCTTACTGCGAACCAGGACGGCCTGGTATGCGAGGCCTGCCGGCTGCTCTATCCGATCCGCGACGATATCCCGATCATGCTCATCGACCAGGCGCAGCCGGTGAAGTAGCGCGCCGGGAAGCGCGATTCGCGACGAGAATTTCATGCGGCGTGCGAGCCCGACACGGCGGCGGCGCGACCCGGCACCCGGCTTCGCGAGCATCGCCTTCGGGCGCCTCGTGCTCAATCTCAGGCACGAGCTTTTGGAGCACGCCCCGGCGATCGCGGCGCGGCTGCTGGCGTGGCGCGCGCGCGGCGCGCCGGGATTAGGCAATCGGCAAAGCGGTTTTCGCGTTTCGATCGGCGGGGGGCCGGAACTCTTCGCCCGCTGTGCCCGGCACGGCGGTCTGATACGGGGTCTTTCGGGCGAGGTCTTCTTCGGCCTGAGCGCGCGGCCGATACGCGAGCTGGAAGTCGCCGCCGAGGCCTATCGGCGCGGCATTGCAATCGCGGAGCCGATGGGCGCGATGGTCGAGTGGCTGATGCCCGGCGTCTATCGCGGATTTTTCCTGACCCGCGCGCTCGACGGAATGTCGCTCTGGGAGTTCGTCCGCACCGACGACGATCCGGTGGTCCGCCGTCACGTGCTGGAGCGGACGCGCGCGGCGATCGAAACCATGCATCAGCACGGCCTGTGGCACGCCGACCTCAACCTGCACAACCTTTTCGTCACCCATCGCGGTGACGAATTCGCGGTCCTGATCCTCGATCTCGACAAGGCGCGCCTCTTCGACCGTCCCGTCCCCGCGGCGCTGCGGCGGCGCAACCA
>JBGPMT010000212.1:0-5669 GCA_041487135.1 Binataceae bacterium (SeqCode)
AAAGCTGTTACTACGCATAACTACTCCCCATGCAATGAGGTTACTGAGTTTCCTGTTGACTCTTCATCTGCTGGATTTGCTTCTGTTGTTGTTCGATCTGTTGCTGCTGCTGCTGGATTTGCGACTGGGTCTGCTGACTCTGCTCTTCCTGGTACTGCATCGCGTTGCCGACCACAGCGCCACCCACCGCACCGATACCACCGCCGATCGCCGCGCCGATCCCGGGCGAGCCGACCGCCGCCCCGATAATCGCGCCGGTTGCGGCACCCACACCGCCTCCCACCAAAGTGCCCTTCTCGCGCGTGCTAAGCGGTTGTCGGGAGCATCCGATCCCGCTCGCCAGCGCGACCGCGGCGAGCACTCCAACCAACATCGACTTGGTTTTCACCGTCACCACTCCTTAGACGTCAGCACGGTTCATGCCGTTTACCGTGTCCTCGAATAACCCGCCCAGTAGCTCGATGACACCCGAAAACGGCTATTGATCTGATCACCCTCGAATATCCGATTTCGTGCGCCACATCCCAACTCCAGCTAATCGACACCGTACTCATCGGGGCAGCTCATTATAGCGCCGATCCTACGCGCATTTAATGGCTGCGCGACAGCCCTGGCGGAGACCGGTGCTTACCAGCCGATCGCGCGGGCCGGGAAGATTCCGGTCAGATGGCCGCGCGGGTCAGCGCCACCGATCAGAACTCCGCGCTCGCGATCGATGGCGGCCGCCAGCACATAGCCTTCGCTGTAAGCGGCTCCAACCTCGACCCGATGACCGCGCGCGGCCAGCTCATCGCGCACCCGCGGCTCGATTCGCTCCTCGACCTTCAGCACGCCCGGGGCCGCGTCATGCGGCGCGAAGGTCGACGGGAAATGACGCGACGAGAACTTCGGCGCTTCGATCGCCTCCTGGATGTCCATTCCGAAGTCCACCAGGTTGACGAAGAACTGCAGCGTCCATTGATCCTGCTGGTCCCCGCCCATCGTACCGAACGCGATGAACGGCACGCCGTCGCGAGCCGCCAGCGACGGGGTCAGCGTGGTGCGCGGACGCTTGCCCGGGACCAGGGCATTCGGATGGCGCTCGTCGAGGTAGAAGGTCTGCATCCGCGAGCCGAGCGGAAAACCCAGCGTGTCGATCACGGGCGAGCTCTGGAGCCATCCGCCGCTGGCCGTAATCGCGATCAAATTGCCCTCGCAGTCCGCGGCGTCGACGTGCACGGTGCCGGCGCCCCATGGGCGCATACCGGCCGGAAGGGTTCCGAGCGGGCGCATACCGGCGGGATCTCCCGGCCGCAGATCGAGCGACGCCCGGCGCGGATCGACCAGCGCACGGCGAATCTCCGCGTACGCCGGCGAGAGCAGCTCGTTCATCGGCACCTTGGTAAACTCGGGATCGCCGTAGTACGCCTCGCGATCGGCGAACGCGAGCTTCGCCGTCTCGACCACGAAATGAATGTAGTCGGCGGAATTGTGACCCATCGCGCGCAGGTTGGCGCCCTCGAGCAGCCGCAGATGCTGCAGGAACACCGGGCCCTGGCACCATGGCCCGCACTTGTAGACGGTATAGCCGCGGTAAGCGACGCTCACCGGCGCCTCGAAACGGGTGGTAAACCCGGCGAGATCGTCGGCCCGGAGCAAGCCGCCGTGGCGCTCCGACCAGGCGCCGATCTCGCGGGCGATGTCGCCCCGATAGAAACGATCGCGCGCGGCGGCGAGCGCCTCCTCGCGGCCACGGCTGCGCGCCCCGGCCTCGGCATCGAGCAGGCGTTTGAAGCAGTTCGCCAGCGCCGGATTCCTGATCAGCGTGCCGGGCGCGGGAACCTTCTTATCCGGCAGCCAGAGCGCCGCACTGGTTGGCCATTGGTTGAGAAATCGCTCGGCGTTCAGGCATAGCGGCCCGATGTGCGAGTTGACCGCCGGTCCCCCTTTCACCTTCGACGCTTCGTAGCCGATGAGGCCCGGATGGACCGGAAAGCCCTCTTCGCACAGCTCCAACGCCGGCTCCGCCACCTCCGCCAGTGACATCGTGCCGAAGCTCGAGAGCACGGAAACCAGGCCGTCGAACGCGGCCGGCACGCCCGCCGCAAGCAGCCCCTGGTCAGGGACGCCGTCGAGACCGCGCTCGCGGTAGGCCGCGATCGTCGCGCGCGCGGGCGCCATCATGTTGCCGTTGACGGCTATCACCCGGCGCGCCTTGGCCGCATAGACCAGCATCGGCGTCTCGCCGCCGATCGTAAACATGTGCGGATTGACGATGCCCTCGACCAGCGCGGCCGCGACCGCCGCGTCGATCGCGTTGCCGCCGCGATTGAAGAGGCGTGCGCCGGCGGCGGCCGAGAGATCGTGCTCGGTCGCGATCATTGCCCGATGGCCCATCACCTGAGGGATAAGCGTTTTCGTCACGGCTCGACTCTCCAGAAACCCGCATCCTAGCCTAATCGGAGGTCGCGGACGAATCGCACTACGTTGACGGTTTGCGACTGACGATTGCCGGTTCTCGGATGGCGCGGCGGCGAAGATCGCACGCACCGCGAACTCGGCAGATCGGAAAACGTGCGCGCTCACAAGCCAATTTGCCGCGGTGGATAGGCGAACATGCCCGCTGGGCGGACCGTCTAAATTTCAGGATCAAAACTTGCTATAATGCTCACTGGGTGGGGTGTACCAGATCAACAACTGGCTGTGAGGGGGCGTTTAAATGATTCCAGATGCAGACACGGAAAGAGTAGTAGGACGGCAGTGCAGGCTACTAAAGCCCGTACGCGACCAACAGGGACGCACCCGTTTCGGAGAACATCCCCGGATTCTGCGCGAACTGATTAACCTCGGACGCCAGATGTACCTGGTGGAGTTCGAGGATCGCGCCACGACCTTCCTGTTTCCGAACGAAATCGCGATCGAGTAGCCATGCTCGAATTGCGTGCAGATGCACGCGATTCGGGCATGATTCCGTTCCTTTCCAGGCCCGCTCAACGGACCGCAAGGCAGGCTTGAGCGCGATACAAGCCGATGATCGTCTTGGCATCGGTAATCTCGCCGTCACGGACCATCCTGAGCGTTTCGCGAAATGGGAGTCGGACGACGCGAATCACCTCGTCAGGGTCGTGTTCTTGGGCGCTCGCGGTCAGGCCGCGCGCGAGGAAAATCTCGATCCGCTCGTCGCAAAAACTCGGGATGGTGACGATCGCTCCGAGATGCTCCCAGGTGCTTGCTCCAAGTCCCGCCTCTTCGCGCAGCTCGCGCGCGGCGCAGGCGCGCGAATCCTCGCCCTCGCGCCGCGTTCCCGCGGGAATCTCCCACAGGTAGCCGCCGATCGCGTGACGCCATTGCTGGAGCATCGCGACCTCGCCACGTTCGTCGAGCGCGACGATCGCGGAGGCGCCGGGATGGCGGATGACGGCCAGGTCGAGCGTCAAGCCATTGGGCAGCGTAGCGCTTTCGACTCCCAGATCGACCACGCCCAGCTTCAGAACCGGACGGCGATTAAGGCTCATACTCCAAGGATGAAGGGGCCTTGGCCGCCAGCGCAAGCTCTGCCGGGAGCGAATCGATAACGTCGCGAGCTAGCGCGAGAGGAAAACCGGACAGGGCGAGTTGCGGAGCACGTATTCGGTGGTCGAGCCGAGCACCATCTCGATAATCCGGCTATGGCCGTACGCGCCGATAAACAGCAGGTCGGTCTCGGTTCGTTTCAGGAAGCGAACAATCTCCTCGTGGGCGTGACCGCCCAGAAGTTCGAAGCTGGTCTGCGCCGGATAGCCTTCCAGATAGGTGCGAGCCTCGCCCAAAATGCGCTCGCCGAGCTTGGGATCGCGCGCCACGGTCACGACGGCGAGCGGCAGCTTGAGTTCGACGCTGAACTCGGCCGCCGCGCGCATCGCCCGCGCTGCCCGCTCGCTGCCGTCATAGGCGAGCGCCAGTTGGCGAATCTCGCGGAACTGCCGCGATGATATCACCACCGGCCGCGGGCATTTGCGCGCCACGCTCTCGGCGGTCGAGCCCAGAAGCCCGGTCGAGAAGCGCTCGTTGACGCCGTGATGGCCGATCAGCAGGAGGTCGGCCATCTTGGCCCGCTCGCAGAGCTGGTTGGGCACGATGCCGATATCCAGGATTGTCTCGGCGGGCAGGTTCTCGCGCTGCGCGGCGGCCCGAAAGTCCTCGAGCACGGTGCGGCCGCGCTCGGTCAGCGCCTCGCGCATCCGGGAAGAGAAGTCGAGGTATGGTTCAAGTCCGAGCGAACCTGAGATATCATGAAAAAACGATCCTTCGATCGAAACGATATCGACGACATGAAGGCCGTGGAGCGTCGCCCCGAACCGCCGCGCGAGATTGAAGGCGAACACCTGCGCATTGCGCGAATGCTCGGACGTATCGATTCCGACCAGTATCGTTTTGATCACCGGTTTGAATCCTGTCCCCGGAACCGCGATATCATGGGCTCTATCGAATTAACAAGGGGGAAGCCGCGTTGAGTGAGCACGGGGCCAGAGGATTGGCCCGGCTGGTCGAGGAATTGGTCGAAGCGGCCGGACGCTGCGGTCTGGAAGTGCGGCGCGAGAAGATCCTGCGCGAGGTCGGCTACCGGGCCCGCGGCGGCGCCTGCCGGCTGCACGAGAAGAACCTGCTGATAATCGACCGCGATCAGCCGGCCGCCGATCAGATCGAAATGCTGGCCGAGGCGCTGCGCGATCGCGACCTCGAAGCGCTCTACCTCTCGCCCGCCGCCCGCCGCCTGTTGCAGAGCGGACCCGAGCAGGGCTAGTCAGGTTCTATGGCACGCCTCGAGCAGAGCGCGGGGCCGGGCCGCACGACCGCCGAGCGCCGGGCCGGCGACCCGATCGGGCAGCGGCTCCAGTCGTTTCACGCCCGGCTCAAGGAACGGGGCCTCAAGTCGACCGGGCAGCGCGACGACATCGTGCGGGTGTTCTTCGAGCTCGGCCGCCATATCAGCGCTGAAGAGCTCTACGCCGAAGTCCGCAAGATCAATCCTCACGTCGGCTATGCGACCATCTACCGCACGCTGCGGCTGCTGACCGAATGCGAGCTGGCTTCCGAGCGCCACTTCGCCGAGGATCAAGCCCGCTACGAGGCCGCCGGCAAGCATCATCACGATCACTTCATCTGCGAAGCCTGCGGCAAGATCATCGAGTTCGAGAACGAGGGCCTCGAGCGCATCCAGCAGGCGGTCGCGCGCGAGCTGGGCGCCGAGCTGAGCCATCACCGGCTCGAGCTTTACGGCCGCTGCGGGGATTGCCGCCGGAGCCCGCGCCAGTGACCGAGGGAGGATCCAGGTTGGCAAGCGCGCCGAAAATGCTCGAGGGCTACCGCGTGCTCGATTTCAGTCATTTCGTGGCCGGGCCGACCTGTGCGCGAATTCTGGCCGAGATGGGCGCTGAGGTGATCAAGGTCGAACGCGGCGCGCAGGGCGAGCACACCCGGAATTTCGGCGTGGTCGCCGGCGGCATGAGCACTTACTACTTCCAGCACAATCACAGCAAACTCGGCATCGCACTCGATCTCCGCAACGAGCGCGCACGCGAGCTGATCTACCGGATGATCCCGAAGATCGACGTAGTGGTGGAGAACTTCGCACCGGGCGTGATCGCCGGGATGGGCTTCGGCTACGAGACCCTCAGAAAGCTCAACCCGAAAATCATCATGTGCTCGAT
>JBGPMT010000213.1:0-5649 GCA_041487135.1 Binataceae bacterium (SeqCode)
CCGCCGGCGCGCATGGCGCTCGCTGGGCGGGGCCGCCGCGATCACCGCATTGGGAGCGGCGCTTTTCGGCTTCCATCTCGGCAGCTACGGCCTGTGGGAACCGGACGAGGCGCGCTATGCGGAAATCGCGCGCGAGATGCTCGCGCTGCGCGATTTCCTAGTACCGCACCTCAATTACGTTCCCTACGTCGAGAAGCCGCCGCTGCTTTATTGGATCACCGCCCTGTCGTTCAGGATGTTCGGATTGGGCGAGCTTGCCGCTCGCCTCGCGCCCGCGCTGGCCGCTCTTACCGGACTGCTCGCCACTTACCTGTTCGCCTCGATCATTTTCGGCCGCCGCCGCGGACTCATCACTGGGGCGATCCTCGCCACGACGCCGCTCTATGCTGTGATGGCGCAGGTGCTGAACACCGACACGCTGCTCACCGCGATGCTCACGATCGCCTTCTTCGCGTTCTTCCTGCACTGGCGCGACGGCGGCCGATGGTGCTGGCTCGCCTATGCTGCGATCGCGATGGCGGTGCTCGCGAAGGGACCGGTCGGGGTGCTCCTGCCCGCCCTGGTCGCGCTCGCCTTCCTGTGGTGGGAGCGCGATCTCGGCGGCGCGCTGCGGCGTTTTCACGTTATCGCCGGACTCGCCCTGGTCATCGCGATCGCAGCGCCCTGGTTCATCTACATGACCCTGGCGATGCCCGGGTTTTTCGACTTCTACTTCATCGGCGAGCATCTGCGCCGTTTCCTGGTGCGCGGCTACAGCCATGCCGAGCCGATCTACTTCTACCTGCCGGTAATCGCGGCCGGGATGCTGCCATGGTCGGCGCTGGCACCCTTCCTTAACTGGCGCGCGCTGCGGTTCGATGCTGCCCATCGCTTTTGCCTGATTGCGGCGCTGGTGGTGTTCGTCTTCTTCTCGCTCGCGCGCGCCAAGCTGATCCCGTATGTGATGCCGGTCTTTCCCCCACTAGCGGTGCTGATCGGCGACGCGATTTTCCGCACCATCGAGAGCCGTCCGTGGCGGCTCGTGGCTGCGGCTCCGATTCTGGGAATTATCGGCGCGGCCGCGGCGGTCGTCGCGATCTTTGCTCCCGATTTCGCGAGCCTCTATGTCGTCCAGGCCCGTCCCGCCCTCAATGCAATTGCGATCATCGGTTTGAGCGGCGGCGTGCTCGCCTCGGCTGCGCTCTGGACCCGCCGCGCGGGCGGCACTTTTGAATTTGGGATGCTTGCGCTCGGGGCGACGCTGATGCTGATGGCGGGAAGCTATGGGCGTCTCGCGGTGGAACCGATGCGCTCCTATGCGAAACTATGCGCGACGGTGGCCGAGGCGGCGCCCGGCGCGCGGCTTATCTGCTACCGCCGCTATGTCCAGGCGCTGCCGTTTTATGCGCGCCGCCGCGTGATCCTGATTGGGGCGAAAACCGAGCTCAGCTTTGGCGCGGCCCACTCGCCGGATGCGGACCGATGGTTCTTCGACGGCAAGCAAGCGCTGCTGCAACTATGGAGAGCGCCGGGGCCGGCGGTCGTCCTAATCGACACGCCCGACCTCGGACGCTTGCAAAGCAGTCTCGGCCCGTTCACCGTGATCGGCTCGGAGTGGAAGAAGAGTGCCATCCGCAAACCCGCAGATGCCGCTGCCGGACGCTGAGGCCGCGGAGCTCGCCGCAGCGCCGGCGCGACGCCGCGCCTGGGCCGGATTCGCTATTCGCGCGATACTCGGGCTCGCGGTGGTCGGCCTGCTGCTGTGGCGCTACAACCCGCGCACCATCGCGAATCTGTTCGCGCGCGAGCGGCCCGGGTACTTCTGCGCGGCCTTCGCGATCTACATCAGCGGACTGCTGCTCTCATCGTTTCGATGGCAACTGCTCGCCCGCCTGGTCGGCATCCGGGATCACTACACCCGCTTCGTTCGCTACTACTTCATCGGATCGTTCACGAACCTGTTTGTGCCGGGTCTGATCGGAGGCGACGCCGCGCGCGCGATCTACCTGGGACGGCGCAACCATCGGGTGGCCGCCGCCGTCGCCTCGGTCGTCGCGGACCGCGGCACGGGAACTGTGGCACTCTTCTGGCTGGCGGGCATCGCGGCGATTCCGATGGCCTCGGTACTGCCGCGTTCGCTGCTCGCGACGATCGTCGGCGTCGGCCTCGCGACCATCGTCGGTTTCTTCTGCGCCCCGCTCGTCAGTCGGTTGCTCGGCGCGACTCACGGCCGCCTCAAGGCGCTCGCCGAAACCGTCGCACCCTACCTCGGTCGTCCCGCCAGCCTGCTACCCGCGATCGGCCTGTCGCTGATTCTGCAGGCCGATCTCGCAATCGCCCAGTGGGTCCTGGCGCTCGGACTCGGCCTTGCAATTCCGCTGCGGGTCTTTCTGCTGTGCATGCCGATCGCCAACGCCTTCGCCAGCATCCCGATCACGCTCAACGGGCTGGGCCTGCGGGAGGCGACCTACCTGGTGATGCTTGGCCTGGCCGGCGTCAGCCATGGCGACTCCGTGGCGCTCGGTCTCCTGTGGTTCACGGCCACGGCGCTGGCCGGATTGACGGGCATCATCCCGTTCCTGATGACCGGCACCCCCACGTTCGGACGCGAGGCCGGGGATGGGCCGGGGACGGAACCCTGAGCCGGCACGGAATGCCGCCCGCCGTTGTTGGTATCCGGATTATTGTCGCTTGAAGGGCTGGTTTTTGGATTGTATAGTCTGCTACTAACCAAGCGGACAGGCTTGCGGGAGTTGGCTGGAAAACCATGGACGTGATGAAAACGCTGTTCCTGAATCCCCCCTCCTACGACGACTTCGACGGCGGTGCGGGCTCCCGCTATCAGGCCACCCGCGAGGTCTGGTCATTCTGGTATCCGACCTGGCTCGCCTACCCCGCCGGGATGATTCCCGGAGCGCGCCTGCTCGATGCTCCGCCGCATGGTTACGACCCGGCGCGCACGATCGAGGAAGCCAGGCATTACGACCTGGTTGTGCTTCATACTTCCACCCCCTCGCTACGGCAGGACATCCGCACCGCGGAGGCCATCAAGTCCGCCAATCCCGATGCCATCATCGCCTTCGTCGGCGGTCATCCGACTGCCCGCCCCGAGGAGACGCTCAAATTTTCGAGCGCGATCGATATCGCCGGACGCAAGGAGTTCGACTACTCGATGGTCGAGGTCGCCGAGGGCCGCGACTGGTCGAAGATCGCCGGCATCAGCTACCAGCGCAACGGCACGATCAATCACAATCCCGATCGTCCCTCGCTCACCAACGAGGAGCTCGACAAGCTGCCGTTCGTAACCGAAATCTACCAGCGTGATCTCGACTACCTGAAGTACAACAGCCCCTACTGCCATTACCCGTACGTTTCGATGTACACCGGGCGCGGATGCCCGGCGCGCTGCACCTTCTGTCTGTGGCCGCAGGTCACGCAGGGGCATCTCTATCGCGTGCGCAGCCCGGAAAACGTCTACGAGGAAGTGGCCGCGATTCGGCACAAGTTCCCGAAGATGAAGGAGCTGTTCTTCGACGACGACACCTTCACCGCCGATCCGATGCGCGCGCGCAAGATCGCCCAGTTGCTGAAGCCGCTCGGGATCACCTGGTCCACCAATTCACGCGCCAACGTCGATTACGAAACGCTCAAGATCATGAAGGATGGCGGGCTGCGGCTGTTCGTGATCGGCTACGAAAGCGGCAACGCCGAAATTCTCAAGAACATCAAGAAGGGGGTGCGGCTCGATCGCGCCCGCAAGTTCACCCAGGATTGCCGCCAGCTCGGCATCCTGATCCACGGCACCTTCATCCTCGGCTTGCCCGGGGAGAGCCGCGAGACCATCGAGGAGTCGATGCGCTTCGCGCGCGAGATGGATTGCGAGACCATCCAGGTCTCGCTCGCGTCGCCCTATCCGGGCACGGAGCTGTTCGAGTACGTCACCAAGAACGGCTACCTCGCTGTCGACCCGCTGCTCGACGAGTCCGGCTACCAGAAGTGCACCGTCCAATACCCCGGGCTTTCGAGCGACGAGATCTACCGCGCCGTGGAGCGGTTCTATCGCAGTTTCTATTTCCGGCCGCGTTATATTTTCAAGGCCGTACGCAAGATGGTGAGCTCGAGTGAGGAATGCAGGCGGCTCTTGAAAGAGGGGATGCAATTCCTGTCCACGATGCGCCAGCGTCGCGCACAGATGCGCCAGGCCGCCTGAGTATCCTGCCCCGGGCTTGGATTGGAGGACTTCGCTTGCGCCGACCGGGGACGGCCGGCGCGAGGATGCACACGCCCGAGCCATGCACACACTGATCGTTGTATCGGCGCTTGGCGCACTTGCCTCGCTGGCGTACTACCTCGGCGCCGCTTTCGCGGCGCTGCGCTTCGCGCGCCAGGCCGCCGCGCCCTTGCCGACGCTGGCCGACCGTCCGCCGCGGGTCGCGATGCTCAAGCCGCTCTACAGCCTGGACGCGGCGCACATCGCGAATCTCGAGACCTTTCTCCAGGTCGACTATCCGGCGGCCGACATCGTGGTCGGGGCTTCGAACGTGACCGGATGGGCTGCCGATCAGCTTGCGCAGCTTGCGGCCCGCTACCCCGGCAAGCGGCTGATCGTGGTGACCGACGCGGAGCCCGGATGCGCCAATCGCAAGGTCGCCAAGCTGATCCGGATGGTCGAGCAGGTGCCCGAGGCGGAAGTGTTCGTGCTGAGCGACGGCGATATCGTGGTCGATCGCGACTACCTGCGCCGGCTGGTCGCCGAACTCGGCGCCAACCCGGGCGTCGGCGCGGTCACCTGCGCCTATCGCGCCTATCCGGCCGACACGCTCGCCGCGCGCTTCGAGGCGCTGTTCATCAACACGGACTTCGCTCCGATGGTGATGCTGGCGGAGCTGCTCGAACCGCTGCGCTATGCCTACGGCGCGACCATCGCGATCCATCGCACCGCGCTGGAGGCGATCGGCGGCTTCCACGCGCTCAAGGATCTGCTCGCCGATGATTTCTTTCTCGGCCGGCTGGCCGCCGAGCGCGGCTTTAACGTCAAGCTGTCGCGAGCGCTGGTAACTATCAACTGCTCCCAGCATCGCTTTGCCGAGTTCTGGAGCCATCAGCTGCGCTGGGCCCGGACCTACCGCACGGCGCGTCCCAAAAGCCTCGCCACTATCATCATCCACGGACCTTTCTGGGGACTGGTCCTGTTGCTCGCCTCGCACTTCTCACCCGCCGCGCTGGAAATGTTCGCAGCGGTGATCGCCGCGCGCCTCGCGATGGCTGCGCTCCTGCTCGATCGCGTGCTGGGCGTCAAGCAGATGCTGGCGGACCTGCTGCTGGTGCCGATCAAGGACCTGGTGATGACCGGGATCTGGCTCGCGAGTTTTGCCAGCAACGAGGTTAGCTGGGGCGGTCGCCGCTTCCGCATCCTGAGCGGCGGCGAGATGCGGGAAGTCGACGGCTGATCCAATCCGCGATGCTTCACCATCTGCTGCTCGGTCTGGCCGCGAGCACGCTGTTTGCGGCGGGCCTGCTGATGATGAAGAGCCGCGGCCAGGCGCTGCCCGAAGCGCGCGGCCGCCAGGCGCTGGCCTCGGCGGTCGCCTGGCTTCGCGATCCGATGTGGCTCGGCGGCGTGATGGTACAGGCCTTGGGCTA
Source organism: Binataceae bacterium (SeqCode) (assembly GCA_041487135.1). Classification (GTDB taxonomy): domain Bacteria; phylum Desulfobacterota; class Binatia; order Binatales; family Binataceae; genus JAJPIG01. The sequence continues at coordinate 5,623 of JBGPMT010000213.1, forward strand.
CGCTCTCTATCTCGTGGCCCTGGCCAA
>JBGPMT010000214.1:0-5636 GCA_041487135.1 Binataceae bacterium (SeqCode)
CAAGAACATCGCCGAGCTGCTGAATATGACGGTGCTCGACGCGATCGAGTTCATGGGCTCGGTGCCGCCCATCCGTCAGAAGCTCGAGACGCTGCGCGACGTCGGTCTGGACTACATCCATCTCGGCCAGTCGGCGACCACGCTCTCCGGCGGCGAAGCGCAGCGCATCAAGCTCGCCAAGGAGCTGGCGCGACGGGCCACCGGCCGCACGCTCTATATCCTCGACGAACCGACCACCGGGCTTCATTTCGACGACATCAAGAAGCTGCTGACCGTGCTCGGGCGGCTCGCGGACTCGGGCAACACCGTGATCGTGATTGAGCACAACCTCGAAGTGATCAAGACCGCTGACTACATCATCGATCTGGGTCCTGAGGGCGGCGACCGCGGCGGTAGCGTGATCGCGAAAGGGACGCCCGAGGAAGTCGCGGCGGACGCCGAGTCCTACACCGGCCAGTTCCTGCGCCAGGTGCTGGGCCATCGGGCGGCCGCCTGATCGGCTGCCCAATTCGCATTAAGGTTACACTTTAAGTTTCAGGGTGGCCTGACCGCCGTCGTAGATCAGGCGGCCTTCGGTGACGCTCGCGAATTCGGCGAGCTGGTGCGGCGTGAGCTTGCCGTCGGGCATGATGTGCTCGACCGGCCATCCGCGCACCACCAGATTGTCGGAGACGATGCGCCGATGGCAGCGCCACCAGAGCCCCTCTGAGCACATGATCGCGGTGCGGACGCGCGCCGCGATTGCGCTCAGGTCGTGCAAGCCGGCCGCGAATTCATCACCCTCCATGTAATCCGCGTATGAGCGGAATGCCGGGTGAGTCCAGGCGCTGTGGGGTGAGTCGGTGCGGACGCCGTGGCGCCGGCCGCCGAGCGATTTCATCCAGCGGTATTCGATCCCGGCGCGCTCGAGCGAAGCGGCAAGCTCGGCCTGGTTGAACTGCGGCCAGCGGCGCGAAGTCGGGAAGGAGCGCACGTCCGCGAGCACGGCGATGCGATGCATCCGGAGCAGTTCAAGGAAGCGTTCGATCTCATGGGTCGAGTGTCCGATCGTAAACCAACGATCGCTGGTGCGTTTGTCCGAAGAAGCCATGAGTCAGCCGGACGCGCGGCCACCGAGCGGCCACGCGATACGCAACAAAGCTATCTTACCACCGCGATCCAGAGGCCGGCGCCGATCAGTGCCAGACCCGCAGCGTTGGCGATAAGCCGCTCCCACGGCAGCACTTTCTCGAGCAGTACGAAAATCGCGATCAGCGCGACCCAAAGCAGGTTCATCACGCCGGCCGCGAACAGCAGCCCCATCAGCATCCAGCAGCATCCGACGCAGAAGACGCCGTGCCTGAGACCCATTGTGAATGCGCCCGCCGGGCCTTCGCGCCATTCCGTCATGAAGAAGCCGAGCGGCGAGCGGCAGTGACGCAGGCAGACCTGCTTCAACGGGGTCACCTGGTAGAAACCGGCGGCCATCAGGATTACGCCGCCCACGACGGGCGTGACCGCCAGGTTCGCGGAGATCAGAGCGGTCTTCTGCAGAGCAAGCTGGATAAGCGTTGCGGCCGCGCTGAAGACCGTCCAGGCGACGATGTAGCCCGCCACGAACATCGCGACCTTGAAGCTCGCGTTCGCGCCGCGAGCGCGAACCGCACGCGCGTACATCGTCACCATCGGGCTCGCGGTCGGCACCATCATGGCGACCATCATCACTGTCCACATCGCAAAGGCCGTGACGGCGTCGCCGAGCATCCATCCATGCGGCTGGCTAATCGCCATCTTCATCCCCGGCATCCCGGGCATGTCCATTCCGGCGGACATGGGCATCCGGAGCAGGTAAAGCCAGGCGAGAATCGTGATCAGTGCGAGTCCGCCCCAGACCGCGAGGCGATCGATGAGCGGGAGAGCCGAGATGCCGATGCGGTCTTGCGGGTTGACGGCGGCCATGCGATCGCGCGCGAGGACTCTACCGCGCCGGCAAGGTTATTCCGCCGACCACTTGATCGGCGAGAAATGTCCGTTGCGTCCCGAATTCCGAAAGTTGAACGAGTGGTCCTGGTAGCGGCTCTCCTTGCCTTGCGCCACCGCGAGGTGCGACGAGAACGGATGAAATACGTTCTCCAGCCAGACGACCTTTTGATTCGCGCCGGTCAGTCCCTCGATCTCGATCTCGGCGATCCCTGGCATCGACAGCTTGCGTTGGTTGCCATCGATCGTGAAATCGATGGCTGCGGTTTTGGTAGGCAGCTGTTTCGAGATCAGCGGTCCGAACAGCGACGGCGGACCGCCCGCCGCGCCGGTGAAGATTTTCTGCAGCGCGTCGCGCTGCTCGGTGGAGCCACGGCTGTCGACGTAGACCGCCAGCACGCCGTTGCCCTTGCCCATGGGACCCGGAGTCCACAGCGCCTGAACCGCGTTCAGTCCGGACAGGTCGAGCGCTCCGTACCGGCCCTGGTTGATATGCACCGCCAGCACCACGTCGCAATGACCCTCGGTGGGAGTGGCGGCGAGGTGGGAGAGCAGGCAGGGACAGAGCACGGTGCAGTTGCACGATTCGAAATATTCGCCTTCAATCAGCCATCTTTCCCCAGGACCGCTCATCGGCTTCTCCTTTGACCGTCAGTTCACGGTGCATCGATCGAGAAGAATATACAACCGGGCCCGGCGCGCCGCTAAACAGCGCCGGCCGGTGGCCTAATTGCGTTTGGCCTGTTCCTGAAGACCCTGAGCATTGATCGCGGCTTCGCTCTGGTTGGCGACCGCCACCACGATCATCGCATCGGGATGCAGATACTTGCGGGCGATCTCCTGGACCTGCTCGCGCGTGACTCCGTTGATGTATCCGGGATATTTATCGATATAGTCGAGACCGAGGCCGTAAAGCTCGACGTCCAGCAGGTACTCGGCGATCGCAGCCTGGCGGTCGAACTTCAACGGGAAGCTACCGACCAGGAATTTCTTGGCCGAGGCGAGTTCGGCGTCGGCGACCGGCTGGTCGCGTATCCGCGCGAGTTGCTGCACGATCAGCTTCATGGCCTCGTTCGCGCTCCGGTTCTTGGTCTGTAGCTCGATCCGAATGGCGCCGGGGAATTTGCCTGCCTCGTTATTGCTACCGATCGAGTAGGCGAGCCCTGCGCGTGATCGGACCACCTGCATCAATCGCGAGGCGAAGCCGCCACCGCCGAGCACGTAGTTCATTACCTGGAAACGGTAGAAGTCGGGATTTGAGCGCTCCATCCCAGGAAAACCTAGGATCAGGTTCGCCTGCGCCACGTTGCGATCGATAATCGTGACGTGGACGCCGGGCGCCACCTTGGGCGGTTGCGGAACCGGCTGCGGCGCCACCTTTCCGGCCGGGCTCGCCAGCTGCTTCTCCAGCTCCGCCTTGATCTGGTTTGCATCGACGTCGCCGACCACCGCGATCACTGCGCTGCCGACCCTGTAATACTGATGGTAAAAGTTGCGCACCTCGCCGGGCGTGAGCTTCCCGACCGTGTCGGTGGTGCCGTCCGCGCTATGACCGTACGGTTGGTCGTCGAACATCTGCTTGCGAAACACGACGCCCGCTACGTAGCCGGGCTGCTGCTCGGCCGCCTTGATGGCGGCAACCACCTCGGCGCGCTTGCGCAGGATATCGTCGTCATGCAGCGCCGGGCGGCGAATCACGTCGGACAGCAGCGCCAGCGTATCGCGCTGGTACTTCTTGAGTGAGGTGAAGGACGCTTGCGCAAAATCCTTGCCCGCCTCGACCGAGAGCGAACCGCCCATGAAGTCGACTTTTTGGTTGAATTGATCGGCGCTGAGCTGGCCCGCGCCCAAGGTCAGGCATCGTGCGGTCAGGCTGGCGAGTCCCGCTTTGCCGCCAGGGTCGCGGCGCGCTCCGGCGTCGAACGCGATCGACATCGTGACCATTGGTAACTGATGCTGCTCCGAGACCAGCAGGATTGCGCCGTTCTCGAGCGTCATCCGCTTGATCTCGATAGCGCGCGAGGGCGTCGCCCACAGCGCAAGGACCAAAGCAATCGTAAGCATGCCGGGGGCCGCGCGGCGGATACTCATCGCATCGCCTCGTCGGCCCGCGCGACATGCTGAACGGCGCCGCCGGGATGGCCACCGCCGCCCGCTCTATGGGGCAGCACGCCGGTCGGGATCAGGATTCCAAGGGTCCGGTTGTTCTCAACCAGATATTGACGTGCGACCCGCTGAACATCGGCTGCGGTGACCTTTTCTATGTTCGGCAGATACCGATCGACCATCCGGTAGTCGCCGAGCATCTGGTAGAGGCCGAGCAGCATCGCTTCGCGAAAAATCGAATCCTGGCTGAAGACGAACCCGGCCTGCTCGAGGTTCTTGGCCTTGCGCAGTTCCTGGTCGCCGACCGGTTTGTCGCGCAGCGCCGCGAGTTGGCGATCGATCTCCGCGATCGCATCGTCGGTCTTCACGTCCTGCCGGAGCTCGGCGGAGACCCAGAAAAGCCCCGGATCGAACGAGGTCATGTCGTAGCTGGCGTCGACGCCTACCGCCATGCGCCTCTCGATCACGAGCGATTTGTAGAGCCGCGAGCTTTTCCCGTCGCTCAGGATTTCGGCGGCGACCTCGAGCGCGAAAGCGTCGGGGCTATTCCTGAAGTTCGGCACGTGGAAGGCTTCGGCAAAGGCCGGCACGTCGGCCGCGTGACGCAGCATCGAGTGCCGCGCGCCGTCCTGCGGCGGCTCTTCCTCGGTGACCGGCGGCGGCTTGGGGCCGTTCTTGACGCCGTGGAAATCCTCGCCGATCTGCTTCAGCACCTTGTCGGCGTCAAAATCGCCGACTGCGACGACGATCGCGTTCTGCGGCTTGTAGTAGACATTGTGATAGGCGAGCACGTCATCCAGCGTCAGACCCTGGATGTCGTGCATCCAGCCCACGGTCGGCCAATGGTACGGATGTGCGAGGTAGGCCTGCGCCTGCGTAATCTCCGCCAGCGCGTCCTCAGGATTGTCTTCTGTGCGCATCCGCCGCTCCTCCATCACGACCGCCTTCTCGGAGGCGAAGCCTTGGGGCGCGAAATTGGCCATGCGGTCGGCTTCCAGCGAGATCGGCACGTCGAGATGATCGCGGTTGATGACCTCGAAATAGTCGGTGAAGTCGGCGGTAGTGAAAGCGTTATCCATCCCGCCGTTCTCCTGGATGATGTTCGAGAACTCCTCGGGCTTAAGCTTCTTGGTCCCGCGAAACATCATGTGCTCGAGCAGATGCGAGAGACCGGTCTTGCTGAAGCGTTCGTTGCGTGAGCCCACCTTGTAAAAGATGTTGAAGGTCGCGACCGGCGCCTTATGATTTTCGAGCACCAGCACGGTCAGCCCGTTGTCGAGCTTGCGCATCTTGACCGCGTCGCTGAGGCCGGCGCGGGGCGCCCCGGTCCACAAGAGAATCAGCAGGCCGGCGAATATGGCGACGAGGGAACGCAGACGGATGGGCAGCGCAAGAATGAATCGCATGAGCGAATCCAGTTAGGCAATCGTGTTCGGCGAAGTCAAGCTGATGGATGGACGTCGAACCAAATTGCGCAACCGCGCCGGGTCTGCGAAAATCAATCTGCCCATCAACCATGGAAGCCGAAAGCACAGCGCAGAACCTGCATTCGATCCGGGGCGTCCTGACCA
>JBGPMT010000215.1:0-5631 GCA_041487135.1 Binataceae bacterium (SeqCode)
CCGCGAGAATCCGGCCGGCCTGCCCGCGCGTCTGAAGGAGCATCTGGACGCGGTCGAAATCCTGAAGCAGATGTCGTAGACGCCGGAGGGCGCCCGCCATCAGGCAGCTAGTGGATAGCGCTCGCCTCTCCGGCCGGCGCCCGCTTGTCCTGAAACTCGGGCATCACTTTGGTCGCGAACAGTTCGATCTCGCGCTTCATCTCGTCGAGCGAGAGATACCCCTGGTCGCTAAGCCACAGGAAGTACTCGGGATTCAGCGTCTCCTGGATCTCGGCGAGGCGGCGGCGGACGTCGTCGACGGTCCCGATGACCGTCATCTTGTGATCCACCAGCGGTTCGGGAGTCGGCGGGATGTTGGGATCGACCTTGGAGTGGAAATGCTTGAAGACGAAGAATGAGCCTTCCCGCCACAGGCGGCGCGCGGCCTCCTGCGAGTTCGCGATATAGATGAACTGGCAGGTTCCCATGCTCTCGCCCAGCTTCAGCGACCGCCCGGCCTTGGCGGCTTCCTCCTGGTAGGCGCGGAATGACTTGAGCGTGAGCTCGGGGAACGGCTGGAAGACCATCGGCACCACGCTCTCGCGCGCGGCCCATCGGATGGTCTTCTCGCTGGCCGTGAAAGCCTGCAGCACGGTCGGGTGCGGCTTCTGATAGGGCTTCGGCACGGCGGACAGCTTGCGCAGCTGATCGCCAACCACTTCGCCGGGCGCACCATATCGCCGGGTCGCCTCATATGGTGCCCAAAAGTGACCCTCGGCAGGGAAGGGTACCTGGTAATACTTGCCCTTGAACGAAAACGGCTCCTCTCCCCAGGCGAGCTTGACCACTTCGAACAGTTCCTCGAAGACCTCGCGATTGTGCTCGTCCGCCTCGGGTCCGACAAAGCCCGGCTTCACTCCGTAATGCTGCCCCAGCACATTGACCCAGCGCGGGAAGACACCGCGCGCCAGGCCGCATATCGCGCGTCCCTTGCTCATCTGATCGGCCCAGGCGACATCCAGCGCCAGCCGAATGGGATCCCAGGTCGGCAGCACGAAGCCCAACGGTCCAATCTTGATGCGCTTGGTGTTGAGCAGCAGGCGGATGAGATGCGGGGTGGGAGTCGCGCCCGCTTCGCATCCTTCGGTATAGAAATGATGCTCCGAGAAGGTCACGACGTCGAAGCCCACGTCCTCGCAGAGCTGCGTCAGCTCCAGCATCTCGTCGAGCAGCTGCTGGGTCTTGTCCGTGCGATGAGCGATCGGACGCAGGCGCTCGCGTTCCTCCGGGGTCGCCGGATAGGCGGGAATCAGATGGAGGACGAATTTCATGGGGCTTGACCTCCCCGAGAGCGATTCTCGATGGTCGAGTAGCAACATTGCTCGAAACTCTCAAGCCGCCAAGCACGGGACGCTCACCCGGGAGTGCACAGCGCGCCTCGCGCTCGGTGTGAGATTTGTCGGCCCGTGCTATGGTGCCGCGTCCGGAGCGGGAAATCGGCAGAGCTTGCGAGGTGCAGGATGAGACTGGTGATCGACCGCGTCGAGCGGGCCTTCGAGGGCGCTTCGTTCGGAAGTGCGGGACCCTATGAGAAGATAACCGGGCGCGCCTTTGCCGAGGCCGACCCCGGACATCGGCTCAACGCCCCAATCGTCAATCTCGACCGCGCGCCGAGAAACGCCGCGGGACGGGTCGAGTACTGGTTCGATTTCTGCCTGCTGCGGCCCGCCGATCTGCGCAAAGGGAACCGGCGGCTCTTCTATGACGTCATCAACCGCGGCGGGAAAATCGCCCTGATCGATTTCAACAGCGCGCCACGCGCGAACAATCCGACTACTGCCGCCGACGCGGGCAACGGCTACCTGATGCGCCAGGGATACTCAATCCTGTGGAGCGCGTGGCAAGGCGACGTGCTGGCGGGCGAGGATCGGATGGTCGCTGGCTTCCCGGTGCCGACCGACCGGGGCGCGCCGATCGTCGGAATCAATCGCGATGAATTTGTCTTCGATGTTGCCGCGGGTCCGGTGCGCGCGGCACTCAGCTATCCTGCGAATTCACTCGACCAGCGCGAAGCGACGCTCACGGTTCGCCCGCGCGAGGCGGAGGATCGGGTGGCGGTCGCGGCCGATCGATGGCGTTACGTGGCGGCGAATCAGGTCGAAATCACGCCGCCCGCGGGTTTCGATGCCGGCGCGATCTACGAGTTCATCTATCCGGCGCGCGATCCGATCGTGATGGGCCTGGGGCTTGCGGGGATCCGCGATCTGATCGCGTTCATGCGCTATGAAGCTGCGGACGAGAAGGGCACGCCCAATCCGATCAATCTCGACAGCCGGCCGGCCGCGGATTACGTGCTTACCTATGGACGCTCGCAGTCGGGGCGCTTGCTCCGCGATTTTCTTTGGCAGGGGTTCAACCAGGATTTGCAGGGCCGCAGGGTCTTCGACGGCATGTATATCGCCGCTGCCGGAGCGCGCAAAAGCTTCATCAACGCCGCCTTCGGGCAGCTGCCGCGCTTTCAGCGTCAGCACGAGGACCATGCATTTCCCGGCGACCAGTTTCCATTTGGCTACGCGACCCTCACCGATCCGGTGAGCGGAAAAACCGACGGCATCCTCGCGCGCGCGATCGCCAGCGACACCTGTCCGAAGATCTTTCACACCGATTCGAGCAGCGAGTTCTGGCAGGGACGGGCGTCGATGGTCGTAACCGACGGGCGCGGCGCCGACGTCGAGATTCCCGGCGAGGTGCGCCTGTTCCTGTTTTCGAGCACGCAGCACGCGGGACCCGATCCTGCCGCCGCGGGCGCGCTCTGCCAGTATCCGCTGAATCCGGCCAGCTACAGTCCGGCGCATCGCGCACTGCTGGTGGCGCTCGATGAATGGGTGAGCAAGGGGGTTGAGCCGCCCGCTAGCCGCTTCCCGCGGGTCGGCGACGGGACGCTGATAGCCGCGAAATCGGGCTTCCCGAAAATCCCCGGGCTCCGCTATCGCGGCTCGATCAACGAGTTGTCGGAGATGGATTACAGCGTGCAGCCGCCCAAGCCGATTCCCGGCCGCCAATACCTCGTGATGGTTCCCGAGGTCGACGGGGACGGCAACGAGATTGCCGGGATACGCCTGCCGGATATCGCCGCGCCGCGTGGCACGCACACCGGATGGAACCTGCGGCGCGCAGGATTCGCCGAAGGCGAGCTGGCGAATATCTTTGGCTCTTACTTTCCGTTCCCTGCCACCAGGAGCGAGCGCGAAGCCTCGGGCGACTCGCGGCCGTCGCTCGCCGAGCGCTATCCGACTGCTCGCGATTATCTCGACGCGGTCGCGCGTGCCGCGACCGATCTGCAGAGGGCGAGGCTGTTGCTGGCCGAGGATGTCGAGCGATACCTCGATCGCGCGAAGCGGCCTGATCCGGCCTGAAGCGGCCTAAGGCGCCGGATGGCGATCGCATTCCGCGCTTCGAATATTCCCGATCCGATCCCTCCGCGTCGCGGAGCCTTCCCCACACTTGTTCGTGCGCCCGCGAGAGGCGTCGTCCTGGCTGTCTGTCCTGAAGCCTGCGACATGACTAAGATTGGCGCCTTAAAGCGGTCCGCTGATGCTGTTCGTCTCGCAAACCATGCTCGAGGACCTGGGGCTCGTGCTGTGCGTCGCCGCCGCCACGACCGTCCTGTTCCAGGTGATCCGCCAGCCGGTGGTGGTCGGCTACCTGGTGGCCGGGATGATCGTGGGACCGCACGTTCCGATTCCGCTGCAGGCCGACAGCGCGCGGATCCATATGCTCTCGGAGCTGGGCGTCATCCTGCTGATGTTCGCGCTCGGGCTCGAGTTCAGCCTGCGCAAGCTCCTGCGGATCGGTACGACGGCGGGCTTCGTCACGGCGTTGCAGGTCGGCCTGATGATCTGGCTCGGCTTCGTGATCGGGCGGGCGCTGGGATGGACGGAACTCGAGAGCGTCTTTAGCGGCGCGCTGCTCTCGATCTCGAGCACCACGATCGTCGCCAAGGCCTACAGCGAACGGCCGGTCGCTGAGGGGGTGCGCGACCTGATCTTCAGCGTGCTCCTGGCCGAGGACCTGACCGCCGTGATGCTGCTGGCGATCCTGGCGGCGCTGGCTTCTGGAGCAGGTCTTTCGGCGGGCATGATGGGCCGCACGGCGGGCCGGCTGGCGCTGTTCCTGGCCGGCCTGGTCGGCGGCGGAATGTTGATCGTGCCGCCGGCGATGCGGCGGATCGTGCGGCTCGGGCAGGCCGAGACCACGCTCATCGCCAGCATCGGCGTCTGCTTCGCGTTCGCGATTATGGCCGAGAAGGCCGGCTATTCGGTGGCGCTCGGCGCGTTCCTGGCCGGGTCGCTGGTGGCGGAGTCGGGGGCGGTCGAATCGATCGGGGATCTGGTCGTACCGGTGCGCGACCTGTTCGGGGCGGTCTTCTTCGTGTCGGTCGGGATGATGATCGAGCCGGCCCAGATCGCGGCGCACTGGTTTGCGATGGTGGTGCTGGTGGCGGCCGTGATCGGCGGCAAATTCGTCGGCGTCTCGATCGCCGCGCTGCTCTCGGGCAGCCCGCTTAAGACTTCCGTGCAGGCCGGGATGAGTCTCACGCAGATCGGCGAGTTCTCGTTCATCATCGCGGGCGTGGGAATCCAGACGCACGCGACCCGCGAATTCCTCTATACGTTGGCGGTCGCAGTCTCCGCGATCACCACCTTCACAACGCCCTTCATGATTCGTGCTTCCGAACCGTTCGCGGAGTTCCTCGCGCGCAGGGTACCGGGCCGGCTGCAATCGATGCAGGTGATATACGACGCGCTGATGGAGCGGGCGCGCGGGGCGCAGTTCCCGCGGGGTGCGATCGGCCGGGCGGCCGCGATGCTCGCTACGGGGGCGGTCGCGGTAGCGGCGATCCTGATCCTGAACGAAGAGGACCCGCTCGACTTGACCGGAGCCGCCGCCCGGATGCTCGGCACCAGCTACTTTCGCGCCGGCCTGGTGGTTGACCTCGGCGCGCTCATCGCCTGCATCCCGTTTGCCGCCTCGATGTTTATCGCCGCGGGCAGGCTCGCGCACTCGATCGCGCGCCATGCGATCCCGGCGGGAGCCGGCGAAGTCGCGGAAACCGTCGAGGCGGTAACCGCCGTGCTGCAAGCGACGCTGCTGCTGGTGGTGGTGATGCCGATGCTGGCGCTGGTGCAGCCCTTCGTCGCGCCGTTCGAAGGGATCGGCGCGATGCTAATCGGCGTCGTGCTGATGTCGATCGTAATCTGGCGGGCAGCGCGCAAGATCCAGGGACAATTGGGCAAGCTCGGCACGGCGCTGGCCGGCGGGCCGTCGCCGGCGGCCGAACTGAAGCAATAGTCAATTGCAGCCATCGGGCCGATATGGAGCGGACTTTCCGGTGTTGTCCTACAGGCCTGAACATGCAAGCTTCTAGACGTTGTCGCAATGGCTATTTGCAATCGTATGCTGAGAATTGGATGGGCCGTTTAATCGGGTATTGGCGATGCCGCATCATGCCGCTTCCAAGGCTCTGAGCCGTTTCACCGTACTCGATCTCAGCCGCGTGCGCGCCGGTCCGACCGCGGTGCGCCAGCTCGCCGACTGGGGCGCGAACGTGATCAAGATCGAGCTGCCCGAGGAGCTGGACGAGCGCGAAGG
>JBGPMT010000216.1:0-5622 GCA_041487135.1 Binataceae bacterium (SeqCode)
CGATGCGGCGCTTGAGCGCGCCGCGCGCTGGGTCGCCTCCTACCTGGCGAATACGCGTGAATTTCCCGTGCTCTCGCCGAGCCGCCCGGGCGCGGTCGCTGCCGCGATTGCGCCGGCGATGCCCGAGGAGGGCGAGCCGCTCGACGCTCTGCTCGACGACTTCGAGCGCATCGTGCTGCCCGGCATCACGCACTGGAACCATCCGCGGTTCTTCGGCTACTTCGCGATAACCGGCTCCGAGCCGGGCGTGCTGGCCGAGCTGCTGGCGGCGGCGCTCAACGTCAATGCGATGCTGTGGCGGACCTCACCGGCCGCCACCGAGATCGAAGAAGTGGCGCTGGCCTGGTTGCGCGATGCGCTGGGACTTCCGCGGCGGCTGTTCGGGGTAGTCTACGACACCGCCAGCGTCTCGGGGCTCCACGCGCTCGCCGCGGCGCGCGAGTCGCTGGACCTCGACATACGCAACCTTGGCACCGCCGGCCGGGATCTCCCGCGGCTGCGAGTCTACTGCACCGCCGAGACGCATTCTCATATCGAGAAGGATGCAATCTTGCTCGGCATCGGACGCGAAAATGTGGTCAAGATCGCGACCGATGACGCCTTCCGGATGGATCCGTCCGACTTGGAACGGGCGCTGGCCGAGGATCGCGCGGCCGGTTGCCTGCCAATGTGCGTCGCCGCGACCGTGGGCACGACCTCGACGACATCGATCGATCCGGTCCGCGCGATCGCCGGAATCTGCCGGCGGCATCACGTCTGGCTGCACGTCGATGCGGCGTACGCCGGTCCGGCCGCGATCGTGCCTGAGTTGCGATGGGTGTTGGACGGATGCGAGCTGGCGGATTCGATCGTCGTCAATCCGCACAAGTGGCTGTTCGTGCCGATCGATCTGTCGGTGCTCTACACGCCGCACGAAACGCTGCTGCGCCGCGCTTTCAGCCTGATCCCGGCCTATCTCGAAACCTCCGACGGCGAGGTGCGTAACTACATGGATTATGGCGTGCAACTGGGCCGCCGCTTCCGCGGACTCAAGCTCTGGTTCGTGTTGCGCGCATACGGGCGCAGGGGAATCGTCGATCGGCTGCGGAATCACGTCGCCTGGGCCCAGGAGCTGGCGCGCCGTATCGGTGGCGCCGGTGACTTTGAGATTCTCGCGCCGCACCCGCTGTCGGTGGTCTGCTTTCGGCACGCGCCCAAGTCCGTCGCCGATGACGCGCTCGACGCGCACAATCAGCGGATCGTCGACGAGGTCAACCGCACCGGGTTTGCGTTCATGTCGACCACGCGGCTTAGGGGCCGGCTCGCTCTCAGGATGGCGATCGGCAACGAGCGCACCACCGAGGCCGACGTCTTCGAAACCTGGGATCTCATCCTGCGCACTGCGCGGGGGCTCGTCGCGGCGTAAGCCGCGGCAGTTCGCGAGCTGGGCTTAGGGCAATGGAATTCCGACGCATGACGCGCGATGACTTGCCGGCGATCCTCCGCATCCAGTCGGCCAGCTACGTCGGAAACCTGACTCCCGAACAACGCGCGGGCGGTTTTCTTTCCGCCGAGTACACCGCGGACGATCTCGCCCGGATGGCAGATGACGTCGCGGTGTTGGTCGCTGCCGAGGACGGGCGGGTACTGGCCTTCGTTTGCGCCTACTCGACGGCGCTTGGCGCGCAGTTTTCGATCGTCGCGCGGATGGCCGCGCGATTCGGCGAAATCGACTTCCGCGGGCGGCGGCTCGCGCGATGGCGAGTCTTCGTCTACGGTCCGGTCTGTGTCGATCCCGCGGCGCGCGGGCGCGGGGCGGTGCGCGGTCTGTTCGAGCAATTGAAGCGCGAGGTGGCCGGCCGATTCGACGTCGGCACGGCGCTGGTCGCCGAAGACAACCCGCATTCGCTGCATGTCCATGTGACGAGACTCGGGATGACGCCGGTGGGCGAATTCGACCACCAGGGCAAGCGCTTCACAATCCTGGCCTTCGCTCTGTGAGCCATCGAAACCGGATCGCAAAAAAAATGGCCGCCGGCCGAATCGGGCGGCGGCCGCATCCAGGACTGCGATTCCTAAAGCTCGACTGTGAACGGCGGATTGAGAGCATCCGCGTGCTTCATGGTCTTGGGCGTGACGCGCAGCATTCGGAGCGCCGGATTTCCAAAGAACGGCTCCTCGAACGGATTCTTCTTGAGGAACAGCGCCTTGAGCTCGTTCCACTCAGGCGAATCCTTCTTCACTTCGCGCGCGATGCCGCGTCCCGAAAGCCGCCGGATCTGAAATTTCGGCACCTCGCCGTAACGATGGGTGATCAGGAAGGAGACGTGCGGGCGCTTTTTCACATTCTGAAAGCGATCGGTGTTCTCGACTAGAATGATCACGATGTCGAGTTCGGGGGTGTCGGCGAATGCTTCGAGAGTGGAGGTCGCCCACTCGTCGCCGATGGTGGTGATTACCGCCACGTGCTCCGCCGCCATCACCGCCGCAATCTGCTTTTTCTGCTCTTCGGTCATGTGTCCAGAGCCTCCTCTTCAAGGCGCCATCTTAGTTCACGATCGGTGAACACATAAGACCTCCGCGTTCGCGATCCGCTGGGCTAGGCCACCAACCGCTTCAGGAGCGCGCGCAAGCGCGGCGCCTTCTTGAGCGCTGCGCGCAGCTTAGGCAGGTCGTCGCTGCCGATGATCAGCGGCGAGCGCTGAAACCGGCCGGCGTGATCATAGTAGCAGAAGCGGATTTGCCAGGTCCCCGCTGCTTCGCCGTCGAGAAATTTGAGCAGTTGAATCGTCGGGCGATGGTAGGGGCCGGCGCTCTGCACCTCCTCCTCGATGACTCCCGAACCCCAGTGCAAGGAAAAGCTTTTCGCTTTGGTCATCGACGCCTCGCGATGTGCCGTCGCGTGAACCGGTGTGGCGCTGGAAAGATCCTGGGGGCTGCCCGCAGTCAGGCGAGAAACTCGCCGACCGCCTTCACCGCCTCCGGCTTCTCATCCAATACCAGATGACCGGCGTTCCTGAAGGTCTGCACCGTGGCGGCCGGGATTAGCTTTGCCCAACTCGCCGCCTGCTGGTACGGCAGCATGCGATCCTGCTCGCCCCAGACCAGGAGAGTGGGAACATTGATGCGATGCAGCCAGCGCGCCAGGCGATGGCTGTACGGGCGCTCCCACGCGATGCGCGCGATAGTCGTCATCTCGCGATAACGCGCGGCCAGAAAATCCGCATCCGGTTCCTTCGGCAGATGCCGCTCGATCACCTTCAGATCGTGCACCAGATAGGCGGGAACCTGTTCGGGCGGAATGCGGAACAGGTCGGTTCCGGGATGCTCCTTCACGCGCAGACCGGCGGGCGCCACCAGCACGAGCTTGTGCAGACGCCGCCGGTGCTCCATCGCAAACTCCGCCGCCATCCATCCACCGATCGAGAAGCCGACCAGCCGAAGACCGCGCTCGAGCTTCAGCAGGTCGAACAATTCGAGGTAGTGCAGGACGTAGTCGTGCATGTCGACGATCTCGGGATCGTCGCCGGAGTCGCCGAAGCCCGGATGAAAAGGAATGTAGACCTTGAAGCGCTCGGTCCATGGGAGAGCGAAATCAAACCCATGGAAGACGCCGCCGCCATGAAAGAAGACCAGGGGCTCGCCCTGCCCGGCGGTCAGCAATGCGGTCTTGATTCCGTTGACGGTCAGCGATTCATGCTTGAAGACGCCCTTCGCGTTGGCGCTGCGCGCTCCGCCCGCCATCACTTCACTCCGGCCTGCAATGCCTGCCCGTTCGCTGCCACTGCCATGCGTTCCGCCAGCGCCGGGCGTGTCCGGCGCAGACGCGGGATCACCTCCTCGGCGAACAGCGTCAGGTTCTTGACCGTCTTCCAGCGCGGCATATTGCCCATATGGAGATGGCAGATGATCTTCGAGGCCTGTGCCTCCTCGGCCCAGTGTCCGATCTGATTCGCGACGCGCTCGGGAGTGCCCGCCACGATCCGCATCTGCTTCACGGACTCATCCCAATCGAAATGGCCGTGCAGCTTGTCATGGCCGCTCGCCGCGCGCAGCTTGAACTGCTCGGTCGAGATGTAGCCTGGAGGGGCGAGAAAACGCGGCGTGGTGCGGATCAGATGGTCGAAAAAGAAAGCGATATGCTCCTTGTACTCGCGCTCGGCCTGCTCGTCGCTCTCAGCGACGTAGGCGAACACGCCGATCGGGGTGTCGTCCGAGGTCAGATGATGGCCGTGTTTGGCCGCCTTCTCGCGAAACTCCGCGAATACCTGAAGCTGCGCCTTGACCGGGATGAAAACGATCGAGTAGCCAAAGCCCATCTCGGCCGCCATGTCGATCGTCTCGGGACTGCCGACGCCGACCATGTAAACCTTTGGATGTGGCTTCTGGAGCGGGCGCGGCCAGGGATTCAGATAGCGATAGTTGAAGTACTTGCCGGTGTAGGTGGTGGGGCCGTCAGCCGTCCAGGCCTGGATCATCACCTCGATCGCCTCGCGCATCCGCTCGCGCGCGGTCACGGGATTGACCGGATTCGCCCAGTATTCCATGCCGGTGCCGAGCGGGACGGCGACCTCCAGCCGGCCGCCTGACATGACGTCGAGGATCGCGTACTCCTCGGCGAGCCGGTTGGGGAATTCCAGATTGATGGGCACGCCCCAGGCGCAGATCTTCACGCGCTCGGTCTGCGGCACGATCGCCGCCGCGACCAGCGTGCACGACGCCATCATGCTGTAGGGGGTGTTGTGATGCTCGTTGACCACCACCCCGTCGTAACCGAGCTTCTCCGCCATCACCATCTCGCCGATATACCGGCGGTAAAGCTCGTTGCCCTTCCTGGGATCGTAGAAGCGGTTGGAGAAATCGACCCACATCGAAGGGTATTTCTCATGGTCTTCGTAATCGGGGGGAAGGTAGACGTAGGGCATGAAGTGGAAGAAATAGAACTTCAGATCCTCGAGCACTGACATGCTTCTTCCTCCCGGGTTCGATTTCAGGCCTGACGAACCATGGACGATTGGCGAGCCGGCGTCCCGAGACCGACGCTAGCCCGCCAATATCCGCTGAGTCAACGTAGAGCGCGGCGCCGGCCTAGCGCTTGTAAAACGGCGGGAGGGCGGCGTCGATGTTGACCCATACCGACTTGGGATAGGTGTACTCGTGCATCGCGTCGAACCCCATCTCGCGCCCGTAGCCCGAGCCGCGCACGCCGCCGAACGGGGAGCCCGGATGGGCCCGCTTGTAGCAGTTGATCCAGACCATCCCGCTGATCATCTGGCGGGCGACCGCGTGGGCGCGGCGCAGATCGCGCGTCCACAGGCCGCCGCCCAAACCGTAGCTGGTGCCGTTGGCGATCGCGATGACCTCCTCCTCTTCCCGGAAGGTGGTCACCGAGACGAACGGACCGAAGACCTCTTCATGGCAGACGCGATCGGCGGGCTTCGCGCGCACCACGGTGGGCAGCAGGTAGCATCCTTTCTTAAGCGACGGATCGTCGGGCGCCTTGCCGCCCAGAATGATCTCGCCGCCCTGCTGGCGCGCGATCTCGCAATAGCCGAGCACGCGATCGCGATGCCCCATCGAAGTGAGCGGGCCCATCTCGGTCTCCGGATCGAGCGGATTACCGAGCCGGATCGATTTCGCGAG
>JBGPMT010000217.1:0-5584 GCA_041487135.1 Binataceae bacterium (SeqCode)
CGTCACGCCGCCCTGGCTGTGCGTCGAGCATGAGAAGGTTACGCGCGAATAGTTGATGAGTATGTCCGGATGATGGTCCGCCGCCTCGGCGAGCGGCGCTATCCGGTTGATGAATCCGATTGCGGCCATGAAGTCCTTGAAACGGTACTGCTTGCTGATGGCATGGTTGCCGTAAGTCCATCCGGGCAACGCTTTGAGCCGCGCCGAAATTTCCGATTCGCTGAGCTTTGGCATCGTGGCAGCCCTCCGGCTCCTGGTAATCGCATTTTACGATCCCATAGTAAGTCGCAGGCCGGCGGGCAGAAAACCCTTCGATTACTCGTCGCGGCCACCCTATGCTATGTCAGAAAGCCAGAGGCAGCGGCGATGGCGAACAAGGTAGTCACCGATGAGGTCAGGGCCCAGATCGGAACCCAGGGCGAGCCGCGCACCTACGAAGTCGAGCGCGGCGCGATCCGGCGCTTCGCCGAGGCGATCGGCGATCCTAATCCGCTTTTCAACGACGAGCCAGCAGCGCGCGAGACGCGCTTCGGTGGGATGATAGCACCGCCGACGTTCTGCCGTTCGCTGGGCAGCGCGATCCCGCAGGTGAAGCTCGACTTGCCCGGCTTCCGTGCGCTCGACGGCGGATCGGATTGGGAATACCGCAAGCCGATACGGCCGGGCGACCGGGTTACCGTGCAATCCAGAATCGCCGATATCCGCGAGACCGCGGGCCGGCTCGGCCCGATGGTCTTTCTAGTGGTCGAGACCAGCTATACCAACCAGTTCGGCCAGCTCTGCGTGCTGCAGCGTTCGACGGTAATCCGTTACTAGAGGAGCGAGCGACGATGGCGAGGCAGCTCTATTTCGAAGACCTCGAGGCCGGCTACGAACTCCCCACCCTCGAGAAGGACCCGACGACCCAGCAGCTCGTGAAGTATGCCGGCGCCTCCGGCGACTTCTACCAGATTCACTATGACAAGGATTTTGCGCTGGCCAACAACCTGCCGGGCGTCATCCTCCATGGTGCGCTGAAGAATGGCTTCCTGGGTCAGCTCATGACCGATTTCGCCGGCGCGGCAGGATGGCTCCGGAAGCTTTCCGTCCAGTACCGCGGGATGGATGTGCCGGGAGTCAAACTTTACGCGCGCGGCAAGGTGGTCAGGAAATACGTCGAGGGCGGCGAGCATCTGGTCGACTGCGAAATCTGGATCGAGAACGCCAAGGGCGAAAAGACCACGCCCGGCTCGGCCACTGTCGTTCTGCCCTCGCGCGGCGCGCATTGAGGTTCTCACGATGCCCGTACGGCGGCAGTGCGCGCCGACTTCCGTGGAGTCCGAGGATATACGCCTGGGGCGGGTCGAGCTTCATTACACCAAGGTGCTGACGCGCCTGATGGCGGCGCATGCGCTCGCCGAGAAGCTGACCGCGGCGGGCTATGAACGGATGCTGGCGACGGTCGGCGATCCGGAGCTGCGCCCTGCGATCGAGAAAAACCTCGCCGAAGAGCGCCGGCACGCCCGGCTCGTCTACGACGCGCTCTCCGAGATCGGCGTCAGTGAGGCGCAGGCCGACCGCCGGATGATCACGGTCGCAAAAGGTCCCTCGTTCGTCGCGCCGCGATGGTTCGCCGAGCAGGCACAGGGCGAGCTCGACCTCGTGATGGGCAGTATCAGCCTCGATGCGACCGGGATGCTGATGATCGGGGTCAACTATCGCGAGTCCAGTTACGCGCAGCATGCGCGCGCGGCGGAGGCGATTCTCGAGGAGGAGGCCGATCACGAAAGCTTCGGATTTGGCGAACTCGGCCGCGCGCTCGAACGCTTCGGTGCCGAGCGCGTGGCCGAGGCGCTGCGGGAATGGCTGCCGCGCGCGGTTAACTTCTTCGGCCCGCCGGGCAGCGGCTTCACCTTCGATTGCCTGACCTACGGGTTGAAGACGCGGGACAACCAGGATCTCGCGGAGCTCTTTCTCGCGCTGCTGGAGCGGCGGCTCGATCAGTTGGGATTGAAGCTACCCGTCTTGACCGGTCGCTACCCGTACCAGATTGCGTGAGCCGGGAACTCGACGCCGCCTGTTTGTGATTTATCGCGATACCGGGCGTGTCTATGTGAGACTTCGTCCGCTATACGGACCATTGTGCCAACTGTGCCCGCCGACGCCCGCTATCTCACGGCCCTTTGCGGTCCCATCGCGGTCGATCTACACTGTCATCGGCTTGTTTCGGGGTCTGCAAGCCTATTTTTTGGGTCCATGCCGGCCCGGCGGTATGAATTTTGACACGCCGGGCCTCGTCATTACTTGAGCATCGATGCGCGGACAGCTTAGGTCCGGGCTCGGCTCCGGAGGGTATCGGGTGAGTAAGCGAACCAGGAATTTCATCGTTGCGGGGATAGCCGCCGGCCTCCTGCTGCTCGTCGCCGCGGTCGTGATCGGCCACGTGACCGTCGAGACCGGGATGCCCGCAGTCAGCAAGCTGGTCGCCGAGGGCAGGCTGCCCGGAGCCGTCCGCACCCTCCAGTCCTCATATCATTTCGATAATCCCCAGGGCCTGGCCGCCCTGCATCAGTTCTCCGTGATGGTGCTGCGGCAGGCGCTCAATCAGGAAGATCCGTTCGAGCGATGCTATGTGGCGACCGCGCTCGCCGGCTATAACGACTGGACCGGACGCGCCGCGATCAACAAGGCGCTCAACTCGCCCAACTACCTGGTCCAGAAAGCCGCCGTCGAGGGGCTGGCCGCCGCCGGCAGTCCCGAAGCCATTGAAATCCTGACCCGCTTCTACCATGGCAGCGGATCGAACGGCCGCCTGATGGCGGTGCAGGGGCTGGCCGAGGTCACGACCCCGGCGGTGCTGCCGATCCTGATGGAGGCGGCGAAGAACAAGGACACCAATCTTACCGTATGGAGCGTCAACGGCCTGGGCCATCTCGGCGACCGCGACGCCCTGCCGTACCTTCATTCCCTGCTCGAAAAGGCGACCGATCCGATGCTTCGGACCGAGACCGCCCACGCGATCATCCTGCTCGGCGAGCACTCCCCCGACCTGATAGCGATTATCAAGAAGGGCCTCGACACCAACAACGTGCAGCAGGGTGCCGAGGCGGCGCTCGATCTCGGCGACGCGCAGGACAAGTCGGTCATCGATACGCTCAAGCAGACCGCCTCCAGCGAGAAGGTCAATGCGCGAGTGCGATTGGCGGCGGCCGTCGCGCTAACCCACTATGGCAACACCGCCGGGATGCCGCTCCTGAAGACCGCGCTGGTCGATACTAGCTACGGCCCTTATCTGCCCCCGCTGTTAGACCATCTCGATTTCACTGTCGGCCGGCCGGTGCTGATAGGCGCGCTCACCTCGAGCGACCAGGTGACGCGGCTGGCGGCGATCGAGGCGATCGGCCGCGCCGGCGGCGATCCGGAGATCCTGCTGCTCAAGGAATCAAGCGCGAAGACCCAGGATCCGATGGAGATCGCGCAGGTGGCCTGGTCGCTCGGCCATATCGGCCGCCCGAACTGCATCCCGGTGCTGCTCGAGATGGTCCAGAATCCGGCGCCCCAGGTGCGCGATACCGCGGCCGACTCGCTGGGCCATACCGTCGACCACTTGACCGGGCATCCGGCCAGGTCCCGATAAGCGATTGCGGAAAGGGCATCGCTCCGCGTTGATTTCTCGCTGCGCTCGAAATCGCAAGTGAGGCCTCGCATCGTAGTCGATGTGGATGTAGGGTTGCGCCCTGCATCCGACGATTACGTCAACGGAGCGATGTTCTTGTCAGCGGCCCGGCCTATCTCATCGTCTGGGTAAGTCCGCTGACCGTGCTGTAGTGATTGATGTCGTCGTAGTTGACGCCGTTTAAGTTGCGGCACAGCTCGTTGTTGACGATTCCCCGGCGGCTGGGGCCGGCGGTGGCGAAGAACGTCAGATGTTCGCGCTGGAGGTTCCACATGGTCTGCACGGAGTTGCCGGTCTCCAGTTGCATCCCCTCCTCGGGCACCGCGGCAGCGATGTGTTCGACCATGTCGATCTTGGAAAACTTCAGGTTCGGATCGTACAGATCCTTCCAGATCAGATTATAAGTTGCCTTGTCGACATACATGATCTGTTTGCCGTAACAGTAGCCCGCGCGCATCGACGGAATCCGCCGCGTGTCGATAACCTGGGTCTCGCGCACTTCCCATTTGCCCAATTCCGGCTTCGGAAACATGATCGGATAGTAATTCGGCACGTTGCTGTAGACCGAGGGATCGGCGTTGACCAGCGCGAGAATCGGCTGGTCGCGCAGGTAGTCGGCCTGGAAGCGCGTGATGCCGCCGTTGAAGCCGGCGCGAAAGTCGTCGTACACGAAATCGGTGCCGCCCGCCGGCGCGCAGCGGCTGTTCGATGACTCGCGGATAACGCGGCGCATCGAGGGCAGGAACAGGAAGTCGTCCTGCGCCCGGGTCTGGTCGACGTAGTAGAGCGTCAGCGTCTGGGTGTACTTCTCCTGCTCCGGTTCGAGCACCATCCGCCACTGGCTGTAGTCGATACCCTGAGCATGCGGGTCGTTGAGCGGCTGGCTGCCATCGCTGATGTGGCTTAGCCGGCGCAGCACCATCGCCCCGCGCAGCGTGGTCGCGTTGCCCGCGCCATTGATCAGGTAATCCCAGGTGTCGTCGCCGCACACCAGGTAGGGCACGTAGCGGTACCAGAGGTTAACCAGGATCTTGTAGCCCTTGAGCGGCTGGGCAGGGTCGGGAAACGGCCGCCCGGCCACGTAGCCGTCGAGGTAGTGGCCGCCGTCGGGCAGGTCCTTGATCTGGACCAGGTGGCTGTACTTGCGGGTGTTCCCGAGGTAGGCGGTGGGCTGCGGATAGCGGCTGGTCGGACCGATCACGATCCGCACGTCGGCCGGCATCTTCCAGAAATAAGTTCCGGAAAAGAGCGCCTGCATCCCTTCGGGCATGTATTGCTTGTACTGCTGCCAATTCTGCGGCGTGATCACCATGCCGAGCGGAATCGGATTCTCCTCGGCGCGCGCGGATCCGGCCAGCACCATCAGCAGCAGCGCGACGAAGAGTCCCAGGCGCCGGTTCGAAGTCATGCGCGACACCTCATCTCCAAGCGGGGTTGTCATCATGGGGTTTCCGATTGCATGCGCCGCGCGGCGCTGTCAATCCCCGCCGGCGCTGCGGGCCGCTCCGGGCGCGGCAGCGGTAAGTATCCGCGACGCATCGGCGAGCTTTCCCGCGATCCGCGGTTTTCCCTACAATGGTTGCCTGACGACAGGTCGATCGAACGGTGAACCAAAAGATGGGTTCCTTGGATCAACGCTCCAGCGCGGGACCGGCTGACGGCCGGGCGCGCCGGATTGTCTCGCTGCTGCCGAGTGCGACTGAGATCATCTGTGCGCTCGGCCTTGAGCGCGAGTTGGTCGGACGCTCGCACGAATGCGACTACCCGCCGGCGGTCGAGCCGCTGCCGGTTCTGACCGCGCCGCGCTTTGACCCGGCGGGCCCGAGCCGCGAAATCGACCGGCGCGTGCGCGCGATCGTAAGCGAAGCGCTCTCGGTCTACCGGGTCGACGCCGAGCGGCTGCGCGCGCTCGCTCCCGGCTTTATCGTC
>JBGPMT010000218.1:0-5580 GCA_041487135.1 Binataceae bacterium (SeqCode)
CATCCGC
This sequence comes from Binataceae bacterium (SeqCode), assembly GCA_041487135.1. Classification (GTDB taxonomy): domain Bacteria; phylum Desulfobacterota; class Binatia; order Binatales; family Binataceae; genus JAJPIG01. Next base: position 8 of record JBGPMT010000218.1, read on the forward strand.
TCGCCGTCCGGCAGATGAGCGGTAAAGCCGCCCTCGACTCCGGGCACCAGCTCGTTGCGCAGCCGGATGTTGGCGAAGGTCCCGCGCACCATCACCTCGTGATTACCGCGCCGCGCGCCGTAGGAGTTGAACTCGCGCGGCGGGACGCCGTTGGCGATCAGATACCTGCCGGCCGGACTGTCCGGAGCGATCGACCCGGCCGGCGAGATATGGTCGGTCGTGACGCTGTCCCCGAGCATCGCCAGCACGCGGGCCCCTTCGATATCGGTGACCGGCGCCGGCTCGGCTCCGATACCGTCGAAGAACGGCGGCGCCTTGACGTAGGTCGATTTCGCGTCCCACTTGAAAAGATCGCCTTGCGGGATCTCGAGGCCGCGCCAGCGCTCGTCGCCCTCGAAAACCTGCCCGTACTCGTCCTGAAACATCTTCGAGTCGATGCAGCGGGCGATCGCCTCGTTGACCTCGCGCGCCGTCGGCCAGAGCTCTCTCAAATAGACCGGCTTGCCCTGCGAGTCATTGCCGAGCGGCATCGAGGCCGGATCGAAATCCATCGTGCCCGCGATCGCATAGGCGACCACCAGCGGCGGCGAGGCCAGGTAATTGAAACGGACGACCGGATTAATCCGCCCCTCGAAATTGCGGTTGCCGCTCAGGATGGCGGAGACGACCAGGTTGCCCTGCTTGACCGCAGCGGCAATCTCCTCGTTAACCGGGCCGCTGTTGCCGATACAAGTGGTGCATCCGAAGCCGACCAGGTTGAAACGCAGCCGCTCCAGGTAGCGGGTCAGGCCGGCGCGCTCCAGGTAGCGCATCACGACCTTTGATCCCGGCGCCAGGCTGGTCTTCACCCACGGCTTGACGGTCAAGCCGCGCTCGACCGCCTTCTTGGCTAGGATTCCCGCGCCGATCATCACAGACGGGTTCGAGGTGTTGGTGCAGCTCGTGATCGCGGCGATAACCAGGTCACCCTGGCCGAGCTCGAAGCTCGCCTCTTTCGTCTTGACCGCGACCTTCCTGGTAAATGCCTCCGGCGTTCCGGGCGCTTCCTCGGGCGCCTGCGTAGAGCTGCCGCCCTCCGCGATCCAGGCCTCGACGCGCTTGGGATCGGCGCCGTCGTGCTCGCCGACCATCTCCTTGGCGAGCTCGCGCCGGAAGCTCTGGCGCGCGCCATTGAGCGCCACCCGATCCTGCGGGCGGCGCGGTCCAGCGAGGCTCGCCTCGATGGACGCCAGATCGACTTCCAGCAACTCGGTGAAATTCGGCTCCGGAGAATCGTCACTGCGAAACAGCCCCTGCTCCTTGCAGTAGGCCTCGATCAGCCGGAGTTGCTCGTCCCGGCGTCCGGTCAGCTTGAGGTAGTCGAGCGTTTGCGCGTCGACCGGGAAGAACCCGATCGTCGCTCCGTACTCGGGCGACATATTGCCGAGCGTCGCGCGATCGGCCACGCTCAGGTTCTTCAATCCCGGGCCGCAGTACTCGACGAACTTGTTGACCACGCCCTTGCTGCGCAGCATGGCCGTAATGGTCAGCACCAGGTCGGTCGCGGTCGCACCCTCACGCATCGCGCCGGTGAACCTGACGCCGATCACCTCGGGCACCAGCATCGGCATCGAGCGCCCGAGCATCGCGGCCTCCGCCTCGATTCCGCCGACACCCCATCCGACCACGCCCAGTCCGTTGATCATCGTGGTATGCGAATCGGTCCCGACCACGGTATCGGGATAGGCCTCGCCCGCGCCCGAGACGAACACCACCGGGGCGAGATACTCGAGATTCACCTGGTGGACTATTCCGGTATCGGGCGGGACGACACGGAAATTGTCGAAGGCGTGCTGACCCCAACGCAGAAAAAGATAGCGCTCCTGGTTGCGCTGGAACTCGAGCTCGGCATTGGTCGCGAAGGCCTCAGGCGTGCCAAACACGTCGACCTGCACCGAGTGATCGATCACCAGGTCGGCGGGACTCAGCGGATTGATCCGGGCCGGGTCGCCGCCGAGCCGCGCGATCGCGTCGCGCATCGCCGCCAGGTCCGCGACCACCGGCACGCCGGTGAAGTCCTGCAACAGCACGCGCGCTGGAGTGAACGAGAACTCCTCGCCGCCCTTGCCGTTCCACTTCGCCAGCTTCTCGACCTGCTCGGCCGTGACGTTCACGCCGTCCTCGCGCCTGAGCACGTTCTCGAGCATCACGCGGATCGAGTACGGCAGACGCGAGAGCGCGAATCCGCGCCGCTCGAGCATCCCGATTTTATGGATCGTATAGTCGCGGCCGCCGAGCTTGAGCGTCGCCCGCGTGCCAAAACTGTTTTTGCTCATAGTCTGCATTCTCCGGGTTTGACGGGAAAATGCCAGAATCAGTCAGCTTATCGAAAGCACTATGAGGCGATCGAGCGAACCGGGCGGGGACCGGGCAGGCCGTCGTAAACCAGGGCGCGGCCATCGGAATGGAACCCCATCGCGGCCATCAGATCGACGCAGCGCGATTCCAGCGCCGGGAGCTCATCGATAGTCTCGACCACGATTCGACGGCGGAAGTCGGTCAACGCGCGCAAGGCAGCAGCGAGCGCTTCGCCCTCCAGGGGCTGAAGGAGCTTGAGCGAGCGGCCGGCGAGTCCCGCGATCGGCAGCCCGGCGCGAATCACGACCAGGTTCGACGCCTCGCGCGAAATCCCGCATGACGCCAACATCGCTCCGAATGGATTGCCGGGGTCGGCGGCGCTGAGCGCGATCGGCCGCTCACGGGCTGGGGCCGGATTGCGGGCCGCGTTCAGCATCTCGAGCGCTTCGGGAAGCGCGTACTGCTCGCCGGACAGCGATCGCACAAAATACCCGCGGCGGATCTGACCGGCATATTCGAGGCGTCGCAGCGCAAAAACCATCTCGTGCCACGAAAGTTTGAGCGTTTCGAGCTCCAGCATCTCCCGCGCGACTACTCCATTGCGCGCGAGCAGCATCAGCGCCGCTTCGCGCGGCCGATCGATTTCCGCCTCGGCCGCCGCACGTCGTGTCGCCGACCATCGCCCGCCCAAGCTCGACTTGAGCCGCGCTCTCACGGCCGCACGATGGCGGGCCGCGCCGGGTCGCGCCGCTTCCTCGCCGCGTACCACGGCGCCCTCGGCCCACAGCATCCGCAGCGGCGCGAAGCTATCGTTGGAAACCAGGCCGATTGCGGCCAGCCGCCAGAGTGTGCGCAAGGCGTCGCGCTCCGAGAGATTGGCGCGTTCGGCGAGCTCATCCAGATATTGCGCGCCGGCGGCAGCCAATGCGTCGAGCACCGCGCGCTCGTGCGGATCGATCACGCCGGCAGGGTCGACCTCGGGGATCATCGGATCGCGCCGCCCGAAAAATGTGACCTTCGAGGGAAAATCCGCAGGCGCGGGCGCGCCATCAGCTATCCCGACCCACGCGACCTCGCCGCCCAGGCAAACGCTATCCAGAGTTTCGGGGCGATAGCCCGGGATGCGCGCGGGCAGGATCGCGTGCTCCCAGAACTCGGGGCTGAACGCGGCTCCACGCAGACGCTTCAGGACCGCGCTCACCGCGGACGGGCCGGTCTCCAGGTCGCGCCCGGCGACATGATGCCATCGCAGGCGGAAGGCGGCGAACTCATGATCGCCGCACGGCTCGATCTCGGAGCGCAGCCGGGCGAGCGTATACCGATGGATCCGTTCGAGGTTGTAGCGATCGCACCATTGTTCAGCGCCATCGGCCGCGGGCGTGAAATGGCCGCGAAACACCGCGCCGGCAGCTTCCAGAGCGGCCAGCGCCGCCTGAATTTCCGATGCCGCGAATCTCAGCCGATTCGCCAGCTCGACCACGCTCGTCGGGCCGGAAGTCACCATCGCACGCCGCACGATCTCCCGGCGCGCTTCGCCGGGATCAATTTTGTTGTCGCCCTCGATTCGCGGGCTGGCGATGAACTCAACGGCGGGGTAGGCAGCCGCGAACCAGGCGGCGTCATCGGCCGCGATCAGGCTTTCGGCGCGCGAGGCCGAGAGCCGCAGGCGCACGATGCGCCCCTCGGCTTCGAGCTGAGCGATCATCGATGACGCATCGCCGGCCACGCGCTCGCCGATCTCCGCGGCCGGGATCGCGCCATGCCGGCGAATCAGCTCGAGTAACTCATCGCGATCCCGCGCGCGGCGCGCCGGCGCCTGTCCGCTGACCTCCGCCTCGACCGCGGCAACCGCGTCGGCAGCAAGCATCGCCGAGAGATCCTCGGTGCGCATCACCTCCTCGGCCATCGCGCGGTTCATCGTGACGGTTCGGCTGCGCCGGTTGGCACGCTCGCCGTCGTCGAGGAACGAATAGTCCCAGGCAAGCAGAATTCGATGGGCGAAGACCGAGGGCGCGATCGAATCGACCGTCACGACCCGGACCTCGCCGCGCCCCACCGCCTCGAGCAGCTTCACCAGACGCGGCAGATCGGCGGACTCCTCGAGACATTCGCGCACCGCTTCGGCGACGATGAAATGGCCGGGCACCTCGATTCGCGGCGGCCGATTCTCAAAGCATGCGGCGTGCTGTGGAAACAGCGCCGCCATCAGCTCCTGCGAGCGCAGCCGCTGGATCCAGGCGGGAATTCTGCGGCCCTTGTCGGCGCGCATGATCGAGAGCGCGCGCGTCGCGACATGACGGAAGCGCACCTCGAACATCGGCGCATCCAGAATCGCCTGCGTCATGACCTCGGCAGCCGAGCGCGCAGGGAGCATCGGGAGAACGTTTTCGAGCGGGAAGCTGTGGCGCGCGTTGAGCGCCAGCAGCACCGCGTCGTCGATCGCGGAGGCCTGGATTTCGAAATCGAAGCTCTGGCACAGGCGCTTGCGCAGCGCCAGGCCGAAGCCGCGATTGAGCCGGATTCCGAACGGCGAATGGATTACGAGCTGCGTGCCGCCGAGCCCGTCGAAAAAGCGCTCGATCACGATCGTGCGCTGGTCCGGTACGACTCCGAGCGCCGCCGCGCCGCGCCCCACGTAGGTGCAGGCTTGGCGCGCCGCATCGCTATCGAGCGTGCACTCCTGCGCCAGCCAGGCCGCGGCCGGCTCCGGCCCATCGCGATCGATGCGCGCCGCAATCTCGCGCCGCAGATCGACCACCACCGACGACAGCGCCGGCGAGCGGCCGCTCGCCTCGGTCTGCCAGAACGGCAGCGACGGCGCCATCCCGGGCGCCGCCTCGACCAGCAGGCGCCCACGCGAAATTCCGATGATGCGCCACGGATTCGAGCCCAGCGAGAAGACGTCGCCGCGCGACGACTCCTGCGCGAAATCTTCCTCGACGTCGCCGACCTTGCGGCCCTCCGACGCGATCACGACGTCGTCGTTGCCGTGCTCGGGGATGGTACCGCCCGACATCAGCGCCGCCAGCCGCGCGCCGCGCCGCGGACGCACGCGCCGGGTAACCCGATCGAAAAAGATTTTCGGCGCCGCCCCGCCGATTCGATTCGGCAGCTCGCGCGCCATCTCGTCGAGCAGGCTGCGCAACCTGCCGGCTTCGAGCTCGCCGAAACCCGCCGCGCCGCGCAGCAGCCGCAGCAGCTGGTCTTCGCCGATCTCGCCCTCCTCGGCCGCGATC
>JBGPMT010000219.1:0-5570 GCA_041487135.1 Binataceae bacterium (SeqCode)
CGCCGACTTCGCCGCAAAAAATCCGGAGCTCTGGAAGGAAGACAGCGGCGATCTTTAGACGATCGGCGACGCCCCCCTGTCGACAAACCGCCGCCCCTTCCCCGCAAAGCGGGACAGTCTTTCCAAGACATTTCAGACAGTGACCGGCTGTGGCTGTTGGCAAGGCAGAGGCGAGAAAATCTCGCCCCTGCCCCGCTCTGGCCGATCAAGGAAAAGGGGGGAAACCCTTGGCCGGCACGCAAAATCTTATATATGAGTATTCTAGAGATGCGTCAAGTTTAACTAAATGAATTGTGGTGGGGTGTGCTACGTACTTTCCTGCGGCCTAAAGCGACCAAGCGGCATCAAGGCCGCAAATGATGCCATTGCGGCGACGAAGGCAAACGCGATTGCCCATCGATAGCTGCCGGTATAGTCGATAATCGCGCCTGCCAGCGGCGGCCCGGCAAAGGCTCCGAACCCGCTGCTCGTCCACAGGATTCCCATCAAGGTGCCGAGCTTGCGGGTGCCGAACAGATGGGCCAGCACGGCCGGCGCCAGCGCGACATACCCGCCATAACCGGCGCCCATCACTAGCGCAAACACCACCAGGCTCGAATAGGACCCGGCGCACAACCAGATGCCATAGCTCAGGCCGAGCGCGAGAAAACTCAACTGGTAAAGCCGCACCACACCGGTGCGATCGCCAAGTGCTCCAAGTCCGAGCCGGCCGATCACGCTCGCCCCGCCGATCACGCTCACCAGGGCGGCAGCGGCGACCTCGCTCGCGCCGTGGTCGTGCGCGAAGGCGGGCAGATAGACGAAGGGGATGAACAGCGCCAGCGAAAGCAGCGCTACTGAGAGATAGAGAAACCCGAAAGCGGGGCTCCGAATCGTCTCGCGAAACCGGACCGCCGACGAGGCGCTCAAGTGGACCGGCGGGCGCTCGACCAGCAACCCGCAGGTAAGCATCACGGCGGCCGCGGCGACGCCGAACACCTCGTAGGTCGTGCGCCATCCGAGCCAGCGAATCAACGCGGCCGCGACCGGCGGTCCGAACACCGTGCCGCATCCGACGCCCGACACCGCGACTCCCAGTGCGGTGTTGCGCCGCCGCATGAACCATCCCGCCACCACCGTGACCATCGGCACATACGCACATGCGATTCCAACGCCGACCGCGATTCCATATGTGAAGTAACCGATCCAGAGGTGATGAATCTGCGCCGTCGCAATCAGGCCGGCGCCCATCACGATCGCTCCGCAACTTAAGACCAGCCGAGGGCCGAAGCGGTCGGTAAGATGGCCGGTGAAGGGGCCAAGAATCGACCACAGGAACACCGTCACCGAGAAGACGAACGAAGTGCTGCCCAGGCTCGCGCCGAACTCCGCCACCATAGGTTTGAAGAAGGCGCCGAAACTGTAGGCCACCGAATAGACCGCGAACATCTCGATGAACGCCAAGAGCACCATCGCCCACGCGCGCGGCGAATCGAACGCGGCCATGGCCGCGTCGATCGCGGGTTCGTTGGCTTGCGGATGCGCCACCTGGTTCAACTATGCTCAGCCCTGCCGATCAGACGAAGATCTCCAGCGGGAGCAGCGCCGAGACTGTGAAGTTCGGCACGTCGACCACCTGGCTGATACGCAGGTCGACGGCGACGCTGCAGATCACATAGGCCTGCTCGCGGCTGTAGCCGCGCTCCTCGTGCAGGTAGTCGATCATGTGACGCACGGCGTTGCGCGCCGCCAGCGCCAGATCGTCGGCGCGGTTCTCGCCCGCCGCGGTTATCGGCATCCCGGTCGTCGCGTAGAAACGCCGCGGCGCCGCCATCTCGGGCGCCGTGAAGTAGCCGTCGTGGGCAAACGAGAGGTCGCGCAGTTTGCGGCGCGCCGCCTCGCCCTTGCGCAGGTAGAACTCCAGATGGAACGTCGCCGCCATCTCGATCGCCGTGCCGCAGCATTCCGAGTCGCCCTGCGCGAAATGGCCGTCGCCAATCGAAAACAGGGCGCCCTTCTCCCAGACCGGGATAAAGACCCGCGCACCGGCGGTGAGCTGCTTGATGTCGACGTTGCCGGCGTTCTCGCGCGGCGGGATAGTCCGCAGGCCCTCGGACGCGATCGGCTCGTTCGCCGGCACCGCGCCCTTGCGCTCGGGCGGCGGCGCCACCCCGCCGCTTTGGCGCAATTTCTGCTCGCGATCGTTGGCCTGCTTTAGCAACTCGTATGATGGCGCCACGCCGATCACGCCCGGGAAGCAGGCGGCGGGAATCCTGACGCCAGGCACCTGCGGGGTTTCGGCGAAGCCGTTGGCGAGGCGCCAGATGGCGATGAACGGGGTGGAAAAATCCTCGCGCAGGAATCCCAGCGCCGGCGAGATCATGGTGAATGCCGAGGTGGCCGGTTCGACCTCGATGATCTGCACCTCGAGCAGATCGCCCGGCTCGGCATCGCGGATGTAAACCGGGCCGGTCAGAGGATGCACCCGGCCGATATCGACCGGACCGTTGACCGCCGGATCGGGCGAGGTAATCTGGCCGTCGACGGCGTCGCGCGTCTCGATCACCACCCGATCGCCCGGGCTCACGTGCAACCTTGGCTCGATCGCCGGATGCCATCGGTTGTGCCCACTTTCCGGCTGCTCCGCCAGCGATTTGTCCGGGTCGATACTCAAGCGGTGAAACACTTTGGCCATGGCCGATCCCCTCTTGCGCGGCGATGGGCGCGTCGCGCGCCTACCCAAGCGATTACGTACCTGGGCGGCAGATGGTGCGCACTGTCGTTCGGCTAATGGGAACTCACGCAGTCAAAATTTCGGACACCACTTGAGCACACCTGCCTGGAAGCTCGGGCGAGAAGCGATTCTCTCGGCCCATTTTGAAATCTGCGGATAGGGGTCGAAAGAGAAATTCGCTCCGATCAAGGTGAAATGCAGCGGAATCCACGCTACGTCGGCCAGCGTAAATGAGTCACCCATCATGTACGGGTGACGTTCCAGCGCCGGTTCGATCAGGTCGAAGCATCCAGACAGAATTCGCGCCGCCTGCGCCACTTCTGCCGTCGAGAATCCGCCGCCCGAACTCTTTTGGTGGAACTCCAGCAGTTCGGGGTTCTTCTGCCGCTTCCGATAATCCTCAAGCGCTTCCGCCGACATCCCCAGCCTGGAGCGCATCTTATTCGCGTAGATGAACGTCTTCACCGCTTTCACATGGATTCCGGTCGCCATCTTCACCCAGTCGTGGATGGCGCGGTTGGTTTCGGCATCCGAACCTCGGAGCGGAGGATTAGGGAACTTTTCGTCCAGGTACTCGATGATGTCGTCGGACTCGATTATCACCACGCCGTCGTGCACCAGCGTCGGCACCACGCCATTCGGATTGATCCCGAAATACTCCGGAGTATGAGTCTCGCCTTTGAGCAGATCGAGGTGATGGCTCACCCACGGCAGAGACTTCTCCTCCAGCACGATCCGCGCCCGCATCGAGCAGTTCGAGATCGCCGAATGGTAAAGATGCAGTCCTCTCAGTTCGAGAACGCTCTTGTTGGCCGGAGTTATGATTCCCACGGCTTCCCTGCTGCTCGCATCAAACGACGGACCGCTCCATCGCTATACCATAGTTTGCTGACGCTTAAAGAATTGGAGGCGGCGAGCGGATTCGAACCGCTGAATGGAGGTTTTGCAGACCTCTCCCTTAGCCACTTGGGTACGCCGCCCCCCTCCCGGAAAGCCCTGCTCGCTCGGCGGGCCCCTCGGAACAACCGAGACCGCCCAAGGTTAGCACGGTGGCCCGCGCGACCTGAAGCGCGGCGCATCCGAAGAATCAGGCTACGCTGCGTTCAGCGCTTTACCTGGTGGCGGCCCGGACCGCTTTCACCAGCTCTTCGGGTTCGGGACGCACGGTATGGTCGGGATCGACGTTCGCGTGGCGTATCGTTCCGCGGCGGTCGATAACGTACGACCCGGTCATCGGCAAGCTCCATGAATCGTCGTCATTGAACTTGGCAAGATCGATCCCGAGTTCGCCGAAAGCCGCGCGCAACGGCGGTGGGAACTGGAAAACCAGCCCGAATTGCCGGGCAACCGCGTTGCCGCGATCCGAAAGCAGATCGAAATTGAGCTGGTGCTCGTCGACCAGCTCCTTGCTGAACTGTTCGAGCTGCGGAGAGATCGCGACCAGCGCCCCACCCGCGGCGCGAATCTCGCCGGTGACTTTCGCCAGAGCTGCCAGCTCGGCGTTGCAGACGGGTCACCATTTGCCGCGATAGAAGCTGATGGCGAGCGGCCCCTTCGCGATCAGCGCCGACGACGAGACGATCTCGCCATTGTGGTTCGGCAGCCGGAATTCGGGCGCCCGGTCGCCAGCTTTCAGAGCGCGCGCGGCGAGGCCCGAGTCCCGCAGATCATCGATCGCGCGCTTCATCACGGCCTGGATTTCAGGTGAGAGGCGACCGGCCGAACCGGCCTTGATGGCATCGATATCTTCTTTGAGCGACATGGCAGGATCCTCGTTTCGCTGGCGAACCGCGTCTGACGCCAGGTTGTCCGCTAAGGTCTCCAGTCCGTGCCTTTGCCGCGGGCCGGTGGCGCGGGCTCGGGATACTTGCAGATGACGTTGAGCAACGCCTGGCGCTTCTCGTTGCGCACTACCTTGAGCGCGCGCTGGAGCGCCGGAATCACCTCGGATGGCTCCTCGACCCTTTCGCCGTAGCCGCCGAAGGCGGTCACGATCTTGTCGAAGTCGGGCGAGGGCTGGAGATCGCTGATCGGGAAATTGCCCAGCTTGCGCGCATAACCGTCGGGATGCACGTACAGGCACGCGTCCATCACCGCGCGCCAGCACTGATTGTTGAAGACCACGAACAGCACCGGCAGATTGTGGGCGCGCGAGACGAAATGGGCGGCGCTCGGCGAACCGAAGATATAGGCGCCATCGCCGACCGTGCAGATCACGGTGCGATCCCCCGAGCCGAGCTTCACGCCCAGCGCCGCGCCGAGGCCCCATCCCAGGCCGCCCGACGGCGGAGATTGGAAGTAGGTTCCCGGCTCGGTAAATTCGGCTTGCAGCGGCGAGAGGTCGTACTCGTTGACGCAGATGGTGTCGGCGTCCTTCACCTCGTTGATACAGTGTGAAACCCAGGCCGGGTCGAGCGGCTTGTCGTTGCGCGTCCCGATCGCGGCCGCGCGCCACGCGGTGCGCTGCTTCGCGTGCACCTTGGTCCAGCGTTGCACTCGCTCCGCGATCTCCTTGCGCTTCATCGAGACGTACGGCGCCAGCGCGCGGTTGAGCGCCGCCAGGCCAGCCTCCGGATTGACCGTAATGGGAATATCGACCGGAAAACCCCAAATCGGATAGCTGGCATAGAGCGGGTCCGTACCCATCTGGATCACGGTCGCGTTGGGTTTGGGCTCGACCATGGCCGGATACCATGGCGCGTCGGCCTCGATCGCCAGGATCACGTCCGCCTCGGGCACCAGCTCATGCGGGTTGAAGCCGAGATGCATCGGATGGTTGGTCGGGAGGTTCACGAAGTAGCGGCCGGAGGTCTCGACCACCGGAATACCCATCGACTCGGCGAGCCGGGCAAGCTGC
>JBGPMT010000220.1:0-5526 GCA_041487135.1 Binataceae bacterium (SeqCode)
ACGACGATTACCAGGCCCATCCGGCTGACCACCTTTCGGCTGCCGATAAGCAGTCGCTTCCAATTTCAGAAATAGATATCACAAACTAGTGAAGAGAATTGACTATTCGGCGGGATTACCGGTTTTGCCGGCGCGCGCGATTTCGTCGGCGAACCTGCGCGCCATCCCACGATCACCGAGCTGTTCGGCCAACGCCTGGTCTTCTTTCAGGGCCTCGATGGCGCGGGCGATCTCGCCTTTGCCAAGCAGTGCGCCGGCCTTGCGGAAGATTCGTGCGTAGCGCTGACCTTTTTCAGCCGCGTCCATGATCTCCGCGTCCCCGCGCCATACGGTCGTCCCGATCCTAGGCGGCGCCATCAGGATTATCCAGCCACGCCGGGGCTAGATCTGATCGGCGCGTTGCGCGACCTTTCGCTTTACGATTAGCTCTTTCGCATGGCTCGTTTGGCGGCGCGCGGCAAGTTTATTTTCGAGGGTGATCGAAAGTTCTTCGCGCGCGGCGTCTCCTACGGCCCGTTTGCGCCGAATTCGCGCGGCGAGCGCTTTCCGGAGCAGGAAGTCGCGCTGCGCGACCTCGATCTGATGCGCGAGCTCGGCGCCAACGTGATCCGCACCTACTACCCGCCGCCGCCCTGGCTGTTCGAAAGCGCGGCGCGGGCCGGGCTCAGGTTCCTGGTCGGCATCCCATGGGCCTCGCATATGGCCTTCCTCGATTCGCACGACCTGACCCGCGACATCCGCAACGCCGTAGGGACCGCGATTTCCGAGCTGCGCCCTTTCAGCGACGCGATCTTCGCCTATAACCTCGGCAACGAAATCCGCTCCGACATCGTGCGATGGCACGGTCCGCGCGCGGTCAGCCGGTTCGTCAACCAGTTGCTCGACCTCGGCAAGCAGATCGATCCGGACGCGCTCTTCACCTATTCGAACTATCCTTCGACCGAGTATTTAGACCTGCGCTTTCTCGATTTCATCTCGTTCAACGTCTATCTCCATCGCGAGGCTGATTTCCGCCGCTACCTGACCCATCTGCTCGCGATCACCGGCGAGCGGCCGCTGATGCTGAGCGAAACCGGGATCGATACGATTCGCGAAGGCGAGGAGAATCAGGCGGAGCTGCTGGCGTGGCAATCGCGCGCGGCGTTCGAGATGGGCCTCTCCGGCATCGTGGTCTTCGCTTTCACCGACGAATGGTTCACCGGCGGCGCGCCGATAAGCGACTGGGCATTCGGCCTGGTGACCGCCGAGCGCGCCCGCAAGCGATCCTTCGAAACCGTCAAACAGGTCTTCAATGGGCCGCTACCGCCGCCGCTTCAGCGATGGCCGAAAGTTTCGGTGATCGTCGCGGCCTACCAGGCTGCGGCCACACTTGGTGATTGCCTGCGCTCGCTCGCGGCCATGTCTTATCCTAACTACGAGACGCTCGTGGTTGACGACGGTTCGACCGACGCTACCGCGCAGATCGCCGAGGCCGGTGGGGTGCGGCTGCTCAAGATCGACCATCGCGGACTCGCCGCGGCTCGCAACGCGGGGCTCGAGGCCGCTGGCGGCGAAATAATCGCCTTCCTCGATGCGGACGCGGAGGCGGATCGCGACTGGCTCTACCATCTGGTGGAATGCGCCACGCGCCGCGAAGCGGCGGCCGCCGGCGGACCTAATTTCGCGCCGTCCCCGCGCTCGATGCTTCAGGCGGCGCTCGCAGCCGCGCCGGGGCTGCCGCGCGAAGTGCGTTCGGGTGACGACCGGCTGAGCCAACTGTGCGGATGCAACATGGCCGTCAACAAGGGCGCGTTGGCGGAACTCGGCGGCTTCGATCCGCTTTTCGGCCGCGCCGGCGACGACGTTGACCTGTCGATCCGCCTGCGCGATCGGGGCGACGTACTGGCGCACGCTCCGAGCGCCATCGTGACGCACCGGCGGCGCTCGACGATCAGCGCCTATCTCCGGCAGCAGCGCGGCTATGGGGCGGCGGAAGGCCTGCTGTTTCGGAAGTACCCGACGCGGACCGAGGCCGGTGCGATCTACGGCGGGGCCGAGTCGTGGTTCACCCGCTGGTTCGGCGGCGAGCGTATCTATTACGGCGCGTTCGGCCGCGGCCTGTTCCAGAGCATCTATCCGGGCCATGAGTTGCCGCCGGCGATGCAGGTGGCGCTGACCGCGAGGTGGGTCGCAATCGCGATCGCACTGATGTTGAGCGGGGTTCTTAGCCCGGTGCTCGGCGCGATCGGATGCGGAGCGCTGGTGCTCACGGTTGCAAGCGCCATCGGCGGCGCGACTCTCGATCGCCCCGAGGCGGTCCGGCTTTCGGCGGGCGCGCGCGTGATACTCGCGCTGCTCTACCTGCTCGGGCCACTGGTGCGCAGTTACGAGCGCGATCGTACCCGGCTGCGATTCGACCCGGCGATCGATCCGCCGCCCATCCCGCACCGCCTCAGTCTGAGTGGAAGGTTGGCCTTCACTGCCGCGGGCAGCGAAGCGGCGCCGGCAAGCCGGATTATCGAAACGATGCGGCGCGTGATGCTGCGCTACGGGCTTACGGTTGCGAAGACCGATGGCTTCGAGCCCTACGATCTCGAACTCCGGGTTCCGCCGGGACTGCGCGTCGCGATCAATGCGATTCGCGAGCGGGAGAATGTGACGCTGCGTTATCGCTTCGGCTTCGCGGCTGTCCCGATCCTGAGCCGCGGAGCCGGCCTGCTGCTGGTCCTGATGATCGCCGGCGCGCCCTGGTGGCTGACCTCGATTCTGCTCGCCGCCGCGGGCATCGGCACTGCCGCGATCGCGTTCAGGCGCGCGCGGCTGGTTCCGGCGATTCTTGCGGCCGCCGCCGCCGAGGCAGGCGGCGAGCTCGGGCTTCGGGCCGAACCGGTGCAGGACTAGCGATGATCCCGGGCCTCCAGCTTTATGGCGAGGTGGTGCGCCGGATGCGCCCGTACCTGGGCCGGCTGGCGCTGGCCGTCGGCGGTGCGATGCTCTCGGCGCTGATGGAGGTGCTGAAGCCCTGGCCGCTCAAGATCGTGATCGACAACGTGCTGCGCGGCGCGCCGCTTACCTATCGATGGATGCCGGCGATGCCGCCGGCGCAACTGCTTTCCGCCGCCTGTGTCGGACTGGTGATGCTTTACCTCGTGCTCGGCATCATTACGGTCGCCGACAATTACGTGACCATCTCGATCGGCCAGCGGATGGTTAACGATCTGCGCGCGCGGCTGTTCGACCATCTGCAGCGCCTCTCGCTTTCGTTCCATCGCCGGCGCGAGATCGGCGACCTCATGGTCCGCATCGCTTACGACACCTTCTCGATCCAGACCATCGCGATCAACGGCATGTTCCCGGTGCTGTCGGCGCTGGTGATGCTGATCGGGATGTTCGTCGTGATGGTGCGGGTCGACGTGGTCCTCACACTGGCCGCGCTCGCGATCGTGCCCCCGCTGTTTATCCTGATCGCGGCAATCAGCGAACGAATCGATCGCCTGGCGACCGGGGTGCGTACCAAGGAGAGCCGCCTCTATACCGTGGCCCATCAGGCGCTCGCCGCGATTCATGTGGTGCAGGCCTTCAGCCGCGAGGGCGAATCGTACCGCGAGTTCATGCGCTCCAGCGCGGAGAGTCTCGGCCAGACGCTGCGCCTCTACGTTTTCCAGACCATTTATACCGGCGCCGTCAGCGTGCTGATCGCGATCGGCACCGCGGCGGTAATCTATCTCGGCGCGCGTCACGTCATGGCCGGCACGCTGACCGTTGGCGAGCTGGTCGTGTTTACCGCCTATCTAGCCTCGCTTTACGCGCCGGTGAATCAGATCTTCCAGACCTGGGGTGTGATCGAGACCGCCAAGGCCGGCTTGCGGCGCTGCCTCGAACTGCTCGAAATCGAGCCCGAGGTGAAGGATCGGCCGCAGGCGCGCACGCTGGTCCGGGCCCGCGGTGCGATCGAGTTCGAGAACGTGGTGTTTGGCTACGACCCCGGTAATCCGGTGCTCAGGGGAATCAGTTTCAAGGTCGAGCCGGGCGAGCGCGTCGCGATCGTCGGTCCGAGCGGCTCGGGAAAAACCACGATGGCGAGCCTGCTCGCGCGTTTCTATGAGCCGCAGGAGGGCGCGATCAGGATCGACGGAGCCGAGGTGCGCGATCTCACGCTCGAGTCGCTGCGCCGCAATATCGCGATGGTCCTGCAGCCGCCGCTGGTGTTGAGCGCGACGGTTCGCGCCAATATCGCGCTCGGACGTCCCGACGCCGGCGAGCGCGAGATCGCGAACGCGGCCCGGATGGCGCGGCTGGATGCGGTACTGGCCGGCCTGAAGCTGGGGCTGGACGAAATCGTGGGGCCGGGCGGCCACAATCTTTCCGAGGGTGAAGCCCAACGGGTAACGATTGCACGGGCGTTGCTCAAGGACGCGCCGATCCTGATTATGGATGAGCCCACCAGCGCGCTCGACAACGAGACCGAGACGCTCGTGATGGCGGCGGTACAGGAGCTGATGCGCGGCCGCACCACGCTGGTGATAGCCCATCGCCTCTCCACCATCCGCAACGCCGATCGAATCATGGTGCTGCATGGCGGGCGAATCGAGGAGCAGGGCACCTTCGACGATCTGCTCGCCCGCGGCGGCTTCTTCAGCTACCTCTATAATCTCCAGTCCTTCAGCGAATCGGCGGCCGGTGGCGGCTCCGGCTGACGAACTTCCGCGTTGCGATCGTGGGCGGTTCGGCGGCATGATGCGCCCACGGTCTCACGAGGCGGGTCAGGCGGGCGATGTTGACTATCGGACTTACCGGCGGAATTGGCTCCGGCAAGAGCACGGTGGCGAATATCCTTGCCGAGCTGGGCGCGCTGGTCTGGGATGCCGACGTGATCGGACACTCGGTCTACGAACCCGGGATGCCGGCGCGGGACGAGCTGGTAGCGGCCTTCGGCAGCGCAATCGCCGGTCCCGACGGAAAGATCGATCGCAAAGCGCTCGGTCGAATCGTATTTGCCGATGCCGCCGCCCTAAAGCGCCTGAACGCGATCGTTCATCCGCGGATTTTCGAGCGGATGGCGGCGATGGTGGGTGAGGCGCGCGCCGGGGGCGAGCGGCGCCCGATCGTGATCGAGGCCGCAATCCTGATCGAGGCCGGATGGCAGAAGCTGTTCGACGAGATCTGGCTGGTCGTCAGCTCGCGCGAGCGCGTGATCGAGCGGGTCGAACGCAACCGCAAGATGACGCGCGAGCAGGTCGAGGCGCGCATCGGTGCGCAGCTTTCGGAGCAGGAAAGGCTAAAATGGGCCAAGGTCGTGATCCATAACGATGGCACGCTCGACGAGCTCCGATCGGCAACCGCTGCGGTCTTCGGCGAAGCGCTTACCAGGGCCGCGGCACGGCGCGGGTAATCTACAGATTTCCGGCTGACGAAGAAGCTTTATCGAGAGGAGGCATCCGAGGCGGAGCGCGATGAAAGTCCTGGTGATGGGTACGGGCGCGATCGGCGCCTTCGTTGGCGCCTACCTGGCGCGTGCGGGCGAGGAGGTGGTGTTCTGCGCGCGCG
>JBGPMT010000221.1:0-5525 GCA_041487135.1 Binataceae bacterium (SeqCode)
CACCTTCCTTCCGAGTGGTTTTAAGACTGGTTGCGGGTTGCGCCCGAGTCTCAGGCCCTTATCGCAGAACCGGCGTGCAAAGCCAACCCGGCACGCCCCGCCGCAAGTCATCGGCGGACTGGTTTGCGGGCGGATTCGCTATGCGGTATTACTCACCCTAGAGTAATACCAAGAGTAATACCAAGGTGAGAAAGCCCGTATGTCACTTCCAAAGCGTCACGCGACTCGTGCCATCGCCAGCAGCCGGCTGACCAGTAAAAGCCAGGCCACCGTTCCGGCCCCGGTGCGCAAGAAGCTGAATCTGAGGCCGGGAGACACGGTGATATTTGAAGAATCGGAAGGCGGAGTAGTCCGCATCCGCAAGGCCGAACCTCTCGATCTCGAGTTTCTTGCGGCACTGGAGAGCACGCTGTCCGAGTGGAACTCGGAGAACGACGACCGGGCTTACCGTGACCTGTAAGCCCTACGACGTCGTTGTCGTGCCGTTTCCCTTCACCGACCGCCGTGCGAGCAAACGGCGGCCGGCGCTGACCCTTTCCTCTGAAGCTTTCAGCGCCGACCGCGGTCACACTGTGTTGGCGATGATCACCAGTGCCGCCAATCCTCCGTGGCCAATGGACGTGCCGATTGATGCTGGAGAAGCGGGTCTTCGCGCCCCTTCAAAGGTTCGCATGAAGCTCTTCACCCTCGACAACCGGCTGATCTTACGCAAGACGGGGAGGTTGTCGCAGCGCGACCAGCGCGCATTGGCCACCGCCGTGCAGAATTTGTTCAAGGCATGATGTGGAGGCGGTACCGCGGATGATCAGCCCGAGTTCCTTTATCGATACCGGCCGCTCCGTGATTCGCGCGAAGATGTCGAACGCATTTTAGCGCACGCGCAGATTCGCTTTTCTTCACCGGAATGGTTTAACGATCCGTTCGATTGCAAACTCCCGCCTGATGTCGAAGCGCCAGAAAGCGCGGGATTTGCAACGCTCCGCCACAGTGATAGCGTCGAAATGAACGCTCCCATCGGTTCGGATCTTAACCATCCCAAGGGTAATGGCTGACGAGAAGCGAATACTGGTTGCAGAGGATGACCTCGCCACCCGGCGCGCGTGGTCGGAACTGATGGTCTCGTGGGGTTACCGGGTCGAAGCCGCCGCCGATGGCGAGCAGACGCTTAGGCTGATCGAGAGCTTCTCACCCAATATCCTGCTGCTCGATCTGCGGCTGCCGCGCAAGGACGGCTTCGCGGTGCTCGAAGCGATACGCCAGCAGGGCCTCGACCTGGCCTCGCGGGCGATCGTGATCTCGGGTCACGGCGACATCCCGGACGCCGTCCGCGCGATGAAGCTTGGGGTTTACGACTACATGCGCAAGCCCGTCGACCCGGCGCATCTGCGGATCGTGATGGCCAATCTCGCGCAGCACGTGAACGTGAGCCAGGAAAATCTGCGCCTGCGTCATCTGCTGCGCAAGGCCGGGCACTTCGGCAAGATGGTCGGGCAGTCGAGCGCGATGCAGCGCGTGATGGCGCTTATCGAGCAGCTCGCGCCGAGCACCGCCCCGGCGATACTCCGCGGCGAGAGCGGCACCGGCAAGGAACTCGTCGCCCGCACCATCCACGATCTTTCGCCACGCCACCGCGGGCCCTATATAGCGGTCAACTGCGCCGCGATGCCGGAAACGCTGATGGAGAGCGAGCTGTTCGGCCATGAACGCGGCGCCTTCACCGGCGCCGACCGGCGGCGCGAAGGATGCTTCGAGCTGGCCAACGGCGGCACGCTGCTGCTCGACGAGATTACCGAAATGAAGGCCGACCTGCAGGCCAAGCTGCTGCGGGTAATCGAGGAGCAGAAGCTGCGCCGCCTCGGCGGCACCAGCGAGGTCGCGCTCGACGTGCGCGTGCTGGCGGCCTCGAATCGCAATATCGAGGAGGCGCTGCGCGACGCGGCACTGCGCGAAGACCTCTATTACCGCCTCAACGTCTTCACCATCGAGCTGCCGCCGCTGCGCGACCGCCCGGAGGACATTCCGGACCTGATCGAACATTTCATGCGCGAATTTTCCGAGGCTGAAGACAAGACCGCCAAGGCCGTGGACAACGAGGCGCTCGAGGTGTTGCGCAACTACCGATGGCCCGGCAACGTCAGGCAGCTGCGCAACGTAATCCAGCGGGCGCTGATCGTGAGCCATAGTCCGCTGATCGTGGCCGACGACCTGCCGCCGGAGGTCCGTCGCTTGAGCGGCAACGCCGCCGGGGCGTTCGAGCTCCCGCTCGGCTCGTCGCTGGATGACCTGGAGCGCGAGTTTATCCGCCGCACGCTCGAATTCACCAGCGGCAACAAGGCGCGGGCCGCTGAACTTCTAGGTGTCAGTCTCAAAACCCTCTACAATCGCCTCGAACGTTACCAGGCCAAGGACTGACCGCAACTCGGGCGAAGCCCGCGACGGGGAGACTACGGCAGGGATGGGCCTGCGCCAAAAATTCGCCGCCATCTTCCTGGTGCTTCTGATTGTTCCGGTTTCCGTAGTCAGCGGAATCGAGATCGATCGCAGGATGGCCGTGATGGTCGAGGACCTGGCGGATTCCGGCGCATTGATCATCAACCAGGCCTTCGAGCAGATCCGTTCGATCCTGGCCTCGGCGCCGGCCGATCCGGCCGCCGCGCTGGCCCAGAGCGCGGCCTTGCGCGGCTTCCTGTTCTCCTCGCAAGCCTTCGGCAAGGGCGTGGTCTACGTCCGCATCGACACCCCCGCGGGCACCACGATCGTGGGCGGCACCAGTACGGCTAGGCCGTCGACGGCGGCCCCGGCGACACGCGTCGAGCCATTCAGCGTGCTGGAAGATCGGGTTTCGGCCTGGTGGCCGTTCTCGCGGCTGCAGGCGATGTGGGAGCAGCAGACCTATCAGATGAGCCGCGACGTACAGCTCGACAATCAGCCCTTCGCGGTCATCAAGGTCGGCCTCTCAACCGCTCTGTTGGCGGACGAGGTGCGGCACTCGATCAACAACATCGTCGCGGTCTCGCTGGTGGTGATTCTGTTGTCGCTGATCGGCGCGCTGCTGTTCGGCGGCCGGATGCTGCGGCCGCTGAGCGAGATCACGCGCGGCGTCGAGCGGCTGACGACCAGACCCGGCGAGGAGGTGGAGGTCGAGGTGGCGGGCCGCGACGAGTTGGGCTCGCTGGCCGAGAAATTCAATGTGCTGTCGCAGCGGATCCGGAAAAATCGCAACCAGTGGGAGAACGAGCGCGGCAAATTCTTCAATATCTTCAGATCGATAACCGACGCCGTGGTGCTGCTCGACTCCGGCGGCCTTATCCTGTTCTGCAATGGCGAGGCGCAGGCGCGCCTGGGGCTGCCGGCGGGCGGACTGGCCGACGGCAAGCAGATTCGCGCCTTGCTCGGCCGCAACCATCCGCTGATTCGGATGCTCGACAGCGCCTACTCGACCGGCACCGAGGTGCACGATATCGCGGTCGAACTGGCCGACGGTCCGATACCGACGCGGCTGCTGGCTTCGATCTTCTCGCTCGGCCAGGGCCCCGAGCCGCCGGGCTTGCTGTTGATCGCGCGCGACCTGAGGCCGGTGCAGGAACTCGAGCATGTGTTCGACTACTCCGGCCGGCTGGCGCGGCTGGGCGGATTGATTTCAGGCGTCGCCCATCAGATCCGTAATCCGTTGAATGCGATGAGCCTGGAGCTGGAGTTGTTGAACCTCGATGCCCAGCATGGCAAGCCGGTCGAGGAGCGAATCCGGTCGGTGCGAGACGAAATCATGCGGCTTGACCAGGTGGTTGATGCGTTGATGCGGTTTATGCGGCCCGAGCAGCTTGAACTGGCCAACCTCGACATCAATGAACTACTCCAGGAGACCGTCAACCAGGTCACGACCCCGCCGGGCGTGCACGTCCAGTATCGGCTGGGGCGGGATCTCCTGCCGGTCAAAGCGGACCGGGCGCTTCTCAGTGAGGCGCTGCGCAATATAATCGGCAATGCGGCGGAGGCGATGCCGGACGGGGGCATCATGACCATCACAACCGGGCCGGCGGGCGAAGGGATGCTTGAGATTACGGTGCGCGACGAGGGGATCGGTATCCCGGCGGAACATCTCGACCGTATTTTCCAGTTATATTTCACGACCAAGGAAAACGGCACCGGGTTGGGACTTTCGCTCGCGATGCGAGCCGTCGACCTGCATGGCGGGACGATCAACGTGCAGAGCCAGATCGGATTGGGTACTACGGTGCGCATCCGCCTCCCCATCGAGCGCGGGGGAAGCATCGGGCTGGTAACCGAGAGGACGTTGGGTTGACGTGATACGGAGGGGGGGCGAATTGATGGCGGCTGCCGGTATTGCCGCCGGGTTGGTGCTAACGCTCTGGGGCTGTGCAGCGGTCTCCAATTATTTCGAGCCGAAGCCGGAAGCGGCCCCGACCTCCAGCCAAAGCTCGCCGTCGGCGGTTCCCTCCGCGACCCCGACGCCGGAGGCCACTGCCTCGCCGGCCGCGGAATCGACTCGGCGCAAATCGCACGGCCATACGCCCGCTCATACGGCGACCGGCGAATCAGCGGAGTCGGTCGTAACTCCGAACGGCAGCGCGCCAACCATCACGCTCGACAACGACCAGGCCGCACGGCAACGAGCTCAGGGCTTGCTGGAATCCGCGAACTCCAAGCTCGGAAAAGTCAACCGTGCGAAATTGAGCCGCGACGA
Source organism: Binataceae bacterium (SeqCode) (assembly GCA_041487135.1). Taxonomy (GTDB): domain Bacteria; phylum Desulfobacterota; class Binatia; order Binatales; family Binataceae; genus JAJPIG01. Next base: position 4,706 of record JBGPMT010000221.1, read on the forward strand.
CGCGCCGACCTACGAACAGGCGATCGGGTTCGCTGACGCCGCGCAGCACGCGATTGGCGAGCATGACTACGTCGCCGCCACCGGCCTGGCCGAGAAGGCGTCGCTGCTCGCCGACAAGGTAGCGACCGCTGCCTCAGCAACTCCCATGCAGACGACGGGACTTTAGGATTTTTCGCGAAGACCTCGGGAACACTCAGTCCGGCTGGATCAAGCGGCGAAAAAAAAGGTTCGCCGGCGAACCTATCAACCAGCCACGAGGGAGGGGGACGCCCGTGGTCTTGATTGGGTTAGTGTTCGCCGGCGAACCGATACTAAGCTGGATTCGTGTACCCCTACTCGATCTCGTTACGATCTAGCCAATATGCAGCAATGCATGTGCCATCAGGACGATCGAAAAATCTCTTCAATTTCCGAGCCTGATAACCCTCGTCTCATCCGTAATCATGGTAATTTTGAGCATTTCACCGATGTAATTCTTACAAATTGCAAACCGGCCGCGTTTTATGACCTCACTCGCCGGTTACGCAAGCAATTTGACTCAGTTTTGAGGCGGAGATACCCTTCTGCTCTCAGTCTCAATTTTTGGAGGGGCCCCCGGTGAGGAATTCGGCACGTAGATCGAAAACGATCGACGCCCTGGTCCTGCTCGCCGCCCTCTCGATGGCATCAACACCCTGCGCCAGGGCGCTTGCCCAGGAGGCCGGGAGTGGCACGAGTGCGACCGCGCCTATCGAGCTGCACGTCACGGCGGCTGACCGGGCCGCGGCCGCAAGCGCGGACTTTCGTTACCATCTGACGCCCGCGCGCACCGACGCCGGCG
>JBGPMT010000222.1:0-5519 GCA_041487135.1 Binataceae bacterium (SeqCode)
CACGTCAGGGGGCAAATAGACTGGGCCGAGCCTGCGGGATCAAAGAGGTGAGCCAACCATGCCGTTGCTAACCGTGCCGGTTATCGGGATCCAGGAAGGTGCTCGGATCGGCAAAGTCCGGAGAGTTGAACGGCGTCTTATGCCGAACCTCGGAGGGCCCAACGATGGCTATCCAAGCGATTAACCCAGCCACCGGCGAAACCCTGAAAAGCTATCAGGAAATGACGCCTGCGGCGGTGCAGGAGATCGTAGGCAAGACGCACGAGGCGTTCCTCGGTTGGCGCCAGACCACTTTTGATCATCGTGCGGCTCTGATGCGCAAGGCAGCGGAGATTCTGCGCAGCAACGCCGGTGAGTATGCGCGCCTCATGGCTCAGGAGATGGGCAAGCCGGTGCGCGACGGTATCGCCGAGGCACAGAAATCCGCCTTAGGCTGCGATTTCTATGCCGAGCATGCCGAACGTTTCCTGGCACGCGAGCCGGTGGCGACCGAAGCGCGCAAGAGCTTCGTCGCGTTTAACCCGCTCGGTGTCGTGCTGGCCGTGATGCCGTGGAATTTCCCGTTCTGGCAGGTCTTTCGTTTCGCTGCACCGGCATTGATGGCAGGCAATGCGGCGGTGCTGAAGCATTCCTCCAACGTGCCCGGCTGCGCGCTAACCATTGAGGAGATCTTCCTGCGCGCCGGCTTTCCCGAGCATCTGTTTCGCACGCTGATGATCGGCAGCCGGCAGGTCGAGGCCGTGATCGAGAACCCGCTGATTCGGGCTGTGACCCTGACTGGCAGCGGGGCGGCGGGCCGGGCGGTCGCGCGCAAGGCCGGGGAAATGCTGAAGAAGACGGTGCTCGAACTCGGTGGCAGCGATCCATATCTCGTACTCGAGGATGCCGATCTCGAGCTTGCCGCTGCGGTGAGCACCAAAGGACGCCTGGTGAACTCCGGCCAAAGTTGCATTGCCGCCAAGCGCTTTATCGTCATCGACCAGGTTCTAAAGGAGTTCGAGGCTTTATTCGTCAAACGAATGAGCGCCGCCAGGATGGGCGATCCGCTCAGCGAGGAGACCGAGGTCGGACCGCAGGCGGCGCACGAACTGCGCGATTCGCTTCATCGCCAAGTCGAGGCGAGTATCGCCAAGGGGGCGCGCTGCCTGCTCGGCGGGACGATTCCCAACCATCCCGGGGCATACTATCCACCGACCGTGCTGACGAATGTAGGTAAAGGCATGCCCGCGTATGAGGAGGAATTGTTCGGTCCGGTGGCTGCCATCATTCCGGTGAAGGACGAAGCGCAGGCGATCGCGACCGCCAACGACTCGGTTTTCGGGCTCGGTGGAGCAGTGATCACGCGCGATCTGGCGCGAGGCGAGCGCATCGCGGCCGAGATGATCGAGAGCGGCTGCGTTTTCGTCAACGAGCCCGTGCGATCGGACCTGCGACTGCCATTCGGCGGTGTGAAAGAGAGCGGTTATGGCCGCGAGCTTTCCGTCTATGGCATCAGGGAGTTCGTCAATATCAAGGCCGTATTTATCGCCTGATTGACGCAACGATGCCGGACGGCCCGCGCCAACTCTTCAGAACCTCGGTCGGCGTCGCACGGCCGCAATCTGAAAGATGGTTCATGCCTTCTTGGCGGCCTGGATGGCGCGCCAGATTCGCTCGGGCTTAAGCGGCATCTCGAGGTGTTGCACGCCCAACGGCCGGAGTGCATCCAGCACGGCGTTGAGAACGCAGGCGCTCCCGGCTATGCAGCCAGACTCGCCGATTCCTTTGGCGCCGAGCGGGTTGATCGGCGTCGGTGTGACGGTGTTTGCCAGCTCGAAGCGCGGCAGCATTCCGGCTTTCGGTAGCGCGTAATCCATCAGGCTCCCGCTCAGCAACTGACCGCTCTCGTCGTAGAACACTTCCTCGTACAGTGCCTGGCCGATTCCTTGTGCGGTGCCGCCATGCACCTGGCCCTCGACGATCAGCGGGTTGATCACCGTCCCGCAGTCGTAGACTGCGACATAGCGGCGGAAATTGACGCTGCCCGTCTCGGGGTCGGCCTCGACCACCGCCGCGTGGGTGCCGAACGGCGCGCAAAAGTTGGGTGGCTCGAAGAAGTGCGACGCCTCAAGTCCCGGCTCGAGGCCGGGGATCGCCGGCTTGAACTTGTAGGCCGCATCGATCACGTGCCGCAGCGGAATCGACTTCGTGAGGTCGCCTCCGATAGCGATCGTTCGACGCACGAAGCTCAACTGATCGGGCGGCACCTCCATCATGAAGGAGGCGATCTTCTTCATCTTGTCCTTGACCTTCTCGAGCGCGATCGATAGCGCCGCCCCGCCCACCGCGATGCTGCGGCTGCCGAACGTGCCGATCCCATACTGGACCCGGGCGGTATCGCCGTGAACCACTCGCACGTCGTCGACTTCGACTCCGAGAGCGTCGGCCGTGATCTGCGCGTAGGTCGTTTCGAGTCCCTGACCGTGCGGCGACGAGCCTGTCAGCACCAGCACATTGCCGTCGGGCTCGATCTTGACCGTCGCACTCTCCCATCCACCCGCCTTGTAGTCTGGTAAAAATGCCGACGGGCCGAACCCTGCGATTTCGACATAGCAGCAAAGTCCGATACCGATATAGCGGCCCTGCTTGCGCGCCTCCGCCTGCTCGGCCCGGACCTTCCCGTAATCGATGAGCTCAAGCGCTTTGTCGAGCGTCTTTTCATAATCGCCGGAGTCGTAAACCAGGCCAGTGGCGCTGGTGAACGGAAAGGCGTCCTTCGGCACCAGGTTCTTGCGTCGAACCTCAGCCGGGTCCAGACCCAGCTCCGCTGCCGCGATCTCGACTACCCGTTCCATAATCGTGATCGCCTCCGGCATTCCGGCGCCCCGATAGGTGTCGGTCGACATCTTGTTGGTAAAGGCGAGTTGTTCGGTGAACGCAACCGCCTGGAGGTTGTAGGCGTTCGGGATCGACATCCCGGTTATCCCCGGCATCATCGGGGTGTTGAGGTGCAGGTAGGCACCCATATCCCCGATCAAGCGCGCTCTGACTCCCAGCAGCGTACCGTCCTTCTTGACCGCCGCCTCGACATGGGCCACCTGACCACGACCCTGGATAAGCGCCGCGAGATGCTCGCGACGACGCTCGATCCATTTGACCGGGCGACCCAATTTCATCGCGAGGTAGGGGACCAACACGTCCTCGGGATAGATGTTCCCCTTGCCGCCGAAACCTCCGCCGACCTCCGGCGCAATCACCCGCAGGCGAGTTTCGGCGACCCCGATCAACTCAGCGATATAGGAGCGGAGCATATGCGGCATCTGGGTCGAAGCCCAAACCGTTAACTCGTCGAGGGCCGGGTCCCAGCGCGCGAGCACGCCGCGCGCTTCGATTGGCATCGGCGCCAGGCGCTGATTGGCGAGGCGGAAGCGGATTATCCGATCGGCCTGCCGCATGACCTCGTCAATTCTGGGCGACGGCACCTCTTTCTGATTGGCGAGATTAGTTCCAAACTGCTCGTGGATGAGCGCAGCGCCGGCCTCAATCGCTTTCTCCGGATCGATGACCGCCTCGAGCGGCTCGTAATCGACCTCCGCCAACTCGGCGGCATCCTGCGCGACGTAAGGATCACGCGCCACCACAACTGCGACCGGCTCACCCATGAATCTCACCTTGTCGAGCGCGAGCACCGGGTGGAAAGGCCAATTGGATACCGGCCAGGCGCAGGGCAGCGATCCGATCTTCCCCCGGATTTCCTCCCCGCTCATCGCGAAGACCACCCCTTCGAGATTGCGCGCCTTGCTCAGGTCAACCGAGCGGAGTCTTGCGTGAGCGTGGGGACTACGAACGATGGCTGCCGACAGTGTCCCGTCGAGGTGGATGTCGTCCACGAAGTTGGCCTTCCCCAAAATGAGCCGTGCGTCCTCGCGCCGGCGGATCCGCTCGCCCACGAATTTGGGAATCGAAGCTGCCATCACCTTCTCCCGTTGTATTCGCCCACGCGCTCTCGTCTGCCGGCCCGAAGTGGCGCATGAACTTCATGAGCGACCCTGATACTACGGCGTCAGCTCCCGACCTTGGCTCCCGGTCTTGCAGCGCCTCGGCCTCTAAGCGCTGAGACGAACGCCGACCTCGGCCTCTACAATCTTGTGAAAATGCCGGAGCTGGATCTCCTCATCCTGAAAGCGCAGATGCCTTTTGGCCCGCGAGGCAAGACCACGATGAACGGTCTCGTGAGCGGCGGCATCTTCATCGAATACGAGCCGCGCGCGAGTCCGGAAGAATTCCCACACCAACCGCTCAGCCGCGTCGCCTATCGGCGGCGCATAGAGCCTGATCTCCCATATGGTCCGGTCAACCGCGAGCGGCCAGAAATTATAGGTGGCATAGAAGTCATTCGACGGACCGCGGAAGCAAACAATTACGAAATTCGGAAAGATTAGGTAGAACTCGAACTCGGTTGCCATCGGCAGCCGGAAGCGCGTCGGCGAGCGCTGATCGATCTGCATTACCAGTTCCTCGAGCGGCGCCGATTTGTGCCCGGCACTGAGCTCCAGTGAGTAGACGCTGTGGCGGCCAAAGAAGGTCACGTCCGCGATACGAATGAAACCCGCGTCATTGGCCACATAAAGATCCGGCATGATGTACCGATGCTGAAATGGCACATGGTACACCTCGTTCTGTGCGTCAAGTCCGACCTTCCAGTTCGCCTTCTCATCGATCTTGTAGGAGCCGGCGAGCGCCAGCTTGTCGAACCCGGCTCCCTTCAGGTGCGGGACCAATCCGTCCAGGTATTCGGTCAGGTTCTCCCGCGGGCTCGGATCGAGGTTGACGAACACGAAGCCGTTCCATACCTCGGTGGCGACCGGCGTCAAGCCGTGCTTGGTCTTATCGAGATCGAAGAAGTTCTCCTCGTCAGGGACCCACTTCAGGTGACCGAAACTGTCGTACGCCCAGCTATGAAAGTTACACGTGAGATATCCCCGGCATTTCCCCTTCGCGTTCCATACCAGCGTGTTGCTGCGATGCGAACAGACATTGTGAAATCCGCGCACCACGCCGTCACCGCCGCGAATGATCAGGAGCGAGGCGTCGCAGACCGCAACTTCGCGCACGAAATAATCTCCCCGCTCCGGGATCTCGCAGACGTGCCCGGCGTTCAGCCAGGAGCGGCGGAAAATGCGATCGCGTTCGAGCTCGAAGTAACTCGGCGAGACGCAGGGCTCAGCCGAAACCGGCGCGGTTCCCAGCTCCGGGTACTTCTTTATCCAACGCCGGTCGGTCATAGAAGTTTTCATTTCTTTACCTCCGGGGCTGAGCGACCGGCCCTGCTTCGCGCTGCGCTTGGTTACAACTACATGAGATCGCTGGCGACGTACGCGTTCATGAAGATGTTCGTGCGGCTTTCCGGCCTGGTCCCCGCTTGCCGCTATCGTTCATGCATCAGGATCAGGCGCTTGGGGTCGAAGCCGTCGATCACGGCGGGATTCTTGAACAGCTCGACGGCGTTGGCGATTTCCGCGAGCGCGAGCGTCAAGTCC
>JBGPMT010000223.1:0-5514 GCA_041487135.1 Binataceae bacterium (SeqCode)
CACCGCGCGGCGCGGCGCCTCGGCCTTCACCTCGCCCTCGACGCGCATCCGATGCGCGCCGGCGGCTTCGGGGGGAGCGGCGCCGCGCGCCGCTCCCCCCGAAGCCGCCGGGGGACCCTGCGAGGACCCCGGCGAGCCAGCGCCCGGCTCGCCGCCGATGGCACGCAGCAGCTCCTCGGCGTCCATCACCGGCGCGATCGTCGCCATCCGCACCGCCGCCATCTCGAGCAGCAGGTCGGCATACGGCGAGCGGAGAATCTCCTCCTGCGCGTCCGCCATCAGCTTGAATAGCCGCATCAGGTCGCGCAGGCTGGCCGGCTCGGCCATCCGCTTCAGCTCCGCCACCTCGTGATCGGGCAGATCGGCGAGCGGGCTCTGGGCGCTGTTGCCGGACAGTTTCGCGACCACCAGATGGCGCAGCGTTTCGAGCAGGTCGCGCCCGCACGATTCGAGGTTTGCGCCGCGCTGATGCAGCTCGCGGACCTTCTGGAGCGCCGTCTCCGGAGCGTGCTTCAGAATCGCCTCCGCCAGCTCGAACACGCTGCTGCGGCTCGCCACGCCCAGCGCGGCTGCCACGTCGCTCTCGGTCACGCTGCCGCTCGGGGCCAGCGCCGATTCGAGCATCCGCTCCGCGTCGCGCATGCTGCCGCCGGCCTCGCGGGCCAGGAGCCGCAGCGCGCCCTCCTCGACTTCGATTCCCTCGCGCCGCGCCAGCTCCTTGAGCCGCGACAGGATGGTGGCGAACGGGATGCGCCGGAAATCGTAGCGTTGCAGCCGCGACAGGATGGTCTCAGGCATCTTCTGCGGCTCGGTCGTGGCGAGGATGAACTTGACGTGCTCGGGCGGCTCCTCGAGCGTTTTCAGGAGCGCGTTGAAGGCCTGATCGGTGAGCTGATGGGCCTCGTCGATAAGGTAAATCTTGTAGCGATCGCGCGCCGGACGGTAGGAAAGATTTTCGATAATCGCGCGCGCGTCGTCGATTTTCCGGTAGGTCGCACCGTCGATCTCGGAGACATCGAGCGACCGCCCGGCGCGAATCTCGATACAGGCCGCGCATTCGCCGCAGGGCTCCGGCGTCGGCCCGCGCTCGCAATTCAGGCAGCGGGCGAGGATGCGCGCCGCGGTGGTCTTGCCGACGCCGCGGATGCCCGTGAACAGGAAGGCATGCGCGATGCGCCCGCTCTCGAGCGCCTTGACGAGAGTGCGCGTGACGGCTTCCTGGCCGACCAGTTCCGCGAACCGCTCGGGGCGCCATTTGCGCGCCAGCACCAGATGGGGGGAAGGACCTGCTGCCATCGATTCCTGCTTGATTGCGCTGCCCGTCGAATGATAGCCAGGCACCCCTGCGGCACAGGGTGGCGATCGGTACCGTTGCTTCCTTCCGGACCTGGCGGGGTTCGCGACCTTCCCTTGCGCAGGACCCGGCTATCAGCGGCGGGCAGCGCTCCCGATTACAATCGATTAGGTTATCACATCGACGCGGGTTTCAACCGTTTGCGCCGATCGGGATGCAATACCGGAATCGCGGACCATCAACAACCTTCGCCGCCGCGAGCGGTACGGGCGGAACTTGAGGGCGAGTGTCCGAAGCTCAAGTACGAAACGAGAATCCTAGAAATCCTTGGGGAGACCTGCCTGTTTCAGCACTTCATTTGCGGTGTGTCGAGACAGAATATTGTTATCGAGCGGAAAGTGCTTACGACTGATCGGGCTGTACCAGATTTCGTGGTCGCCCTTACCTTGCCGCTTGAAGTAGCAGCCCGCAGCTTTGAGCTGGCTTTCAGGTCAGCAGTGTAGCTGGCCATCGGGCATCAGGCATTTATCCTGATGTGCTCACGATACTCGGCTCGCAACTCAATCGGAACATCGACTTGATGATTGAAATGCGGCGGCAACGCATCGTTGGCCTCCAACAATTCAGGGATTAGCACGCGAAGTTTCTCGATCAGGGCTTCCACGTGAGAAGCTTCCGCCACCAATCCTGGCACATCATCGCTTACCGCGACCCAGACCTTTGCCTCGTCGTCCCAGGTTGCTCGCACTACGTAGGTGCGCTCTTCCATCTATCTATTCACCTGGAAAAATTAGCTGGGGACCCAGTCCTTTGGTCATCACCCGTCGTCTCTCTTGTACCACGGCTAACTTTGTATGAGCAAACAAGCCTAACCGCGGAGCATCAACAACCTTCGCCGCCGCGCCGGGGACGATTTGACAAACTGCGCGCGGTGCGTGACGATCACCCGAATCCAAAATCCGCTCCAGCGCAGCCTATCCGGCCGGCGCCAGGCGAAAATCACCCTGGAGGTGAGGACCAGTGCGACTCGCAACTTTCCGGTTCAGACAACAGGCGCCCCTGCTCGGTTCGCCGGTCAACGGCCAGATGATCGACCTCAATGCCACTTATCGGGCGATGCTGCGCGAGCGCGGCGAGACCCGCGCCGATGAGCTCGCAGCGGCGATCGTGCCGTCCGATATCATCGGCTTTCTCGACAGCGGCGAGCGTGCGATCGGCGCCGCCAAGGAAGCGCTCGCCTACGTGGCCAAGCTCGGCGCGCGCGCGGCCGAGGAACAATCGCTCGCCTACCCGGCCGATTCGGTCAAGCTGCTGGCGCCCATCCCGCGGCCGCGCAAGCTCCTGCTGGTCGGCCTCAATTACCGCGATCACGCCGAAGAATCCGGCAACCCGATTCCCGAATACCCGACCTTCTTCATGAAAGGCGGGGTCTGCGTCACCAATCCCGGCGATGGGATCGAATATCCGAAGGTTTCCAAGCAGCTCGATTACGAGGCCGAGATGGCGTTCGTAATCGGCAAGCGCGGGCGCCATATACCGAAGGAAAAAGCGCTCGACTACGTCGCCGGCTATACGATCGTCAACGACGTCAGCGTGCGCGACTACCAGCGCCGCGGCCAATGGACGATGGGCAAGAACTTCGAGAACGGCGCGCCGATGGGCCCCTATCTGGTGCTCAAGGACGAAATTCCCGACCCGCATGTGCTCGACGTCTCATGCTTCTTAAACGGCGAGCGCGTGCAGCATTCGAACACCAAGCAGCTGATCTTCAACGTCAACTACCTGGTCAACTACATCTCGGAATGCGTGACGCTCGAGCCCGGCGACGTGGTCTCGACCGGCACGCCGAGCGGAGTCGGCCTGTTCCGTAATCCGCAGCTCTTCATGAAGCCCGGCGACGTGGTGCGGTGCGAGGTCAGCAAAATTGGCGTGCTCGAGAACCGGATTGTTGGCGAGTAGCGAAGCGAACAGAACTCGTTAAGCGGCGCCGGCGGACAATCCCTCGGGATCTTTCCGCCGGCGTTCTTCTTGTCGATGAAGTCCAACGGCAATCGGATTTCGATCGGCCTCGTCCAGATGAGTTGCGGGCCGAGTCCCGACGACAACCTGGAGCGCGCGGTAGCCGCGATCGAGGACGCCGCCGGGCGCGGCGCCGCGATCGTCTGTTTGCCGGAACTTTTTCGCTCGCGCTATTTCTGTCAGACCGAAGACCCGCGCTGCTTCGATCTCGCCGAGCCGGTGCCCGGACCGACCACTGAGCGACTCGCGGCGCTGGCTCAGAAAGCCGGCGTCGTGATCGTCGGCTCGATCTTCGAGCGGCGCGCCGAGGGTATCTATCACAACACCGCCGTCATCCTTGACGCCGACGGGCGGCTTGCGGGCCGCTACCGCAAGATGCATATCCCCGACGACCCGCGCTACTACGAAAAGTTTTACTTCACGCCCGGCGATCTCGACTTCACGGCGCATCCGACGCAGGCCGGCAGAATCGGCGCGCTGATCTGCTGGGATCAATGGTTTCCCGAGGCGGCGCGGCTGGTGACGCTGGCGGGTGCGCAGATGCTCTTCTACCCGAGCGCGATCGGATGGGACTTAAACGAGGTCGAGACCGTGCGCCGGCGCCAATACGACGCCTGGCAGACCGTGCAGCGCGGCCATGCGATCGCCAACGGGATCTTCGTCGCGGCGGTCAACCGGGTCGGAATCGAGGACGGGCTGCAGTTCTGGGGCGGCTCATTCGTCGCCGATCCGTTCGGCGAAGTGATCGCGCGCGCGCGCCATGACCGCGAAGAAACGATGGTCGTCGAGTGCGACCTGGCGCAAATCGAGGAGACCCGGCGCAACTGGCCGTTCCTGCGCGACCGGCGAATCGACGCCTACCAGGATCTGATGCGCCGCTTCCGGCTCTAGCCGGCCGTGATCCCGATTCAACATCGCGAGCTGACGGCAGGCTACCGGATGCCCGCGGAATGGGAACCGCATCTGGCGAGCTATCTGGTATGGCCGCATAACCGCGATACCTGGCCGGGCACCTTCGAGCGCATCCCGCCGGTTTTTGCCCGGCTCGCCGCGGCTATCGCGCGCTTCGAACCGGTGCGAATTTTGGTGGAAGATGCGGCGGCGCAGGCCGAAGCGCAACCGATGGTGGAGGCCGAACTGCGGAAATCAGGCGCTGCACCGAGCGATCGTTTGCAGTTCGTCGCGACTCCGACCGACGATTCATGGATTCGCGATTATGGCCCGATCTTTATCAACCGGCGCGGCGCCGGCTCGGGACCCGCGCAGATCGCGCTGGACTGGCGCTTCAACTCGTGGGGCGAAAAATATGGCCCCTGGGCGCTCGACGACGTCGTGCCGCGAGAGCTTGGCAAGCGCTTCGGCTTCGAGGTGATCGAGCCGGGAATCGTCCTGGAGGGCGGCTCGATAGAGGTCAACGGCGCCGGGCTCGTGCTCACGACCGAGCAGTGCCTGCTGAATCCGAATCGCAATCCCACCATGACGCGCGCCGAGATCGAAGATTACCTGATGACCTATCTGGGCGTTGCCAAGGTGCTGTGGCTGGGCGAGGGAATCGCGGGCGACGACACCGACGGGCACGTCGACGATTTGGCGCGCTTCGTCAGTGCCGACACGATCGTCACGGTCGTCGAGCAGGATCCCGCGGATGATAACTACCGGCCGCTGGCCGACAACCTGCGGCGGCTCGAGGCGCTGCGCGACCTCGACGGCCGCGCGTTCAAAATCGCGACGCTTCCGATGCCGCCCGCTTTGTATTGCGAAGGGACTCGGCTGCCGGCCTCATACGCGAATTTCTATATCGCCAACAGCGCGGTAGTGATGCCGCACTTCGATTGCGATTCCGATGCGCAGGCCTGCGAAATATTGGGACGGCTTTTTCCGGGACGTCAGGTGATTGGCGTTCCGGCGGTCGATCTGGTCTGGGGACTCGGGACGATCCACTGCCTGACGCAGCAGCATCCGCGGCCCTGAATCGCCCAGGTGGCATAAATCGGCATCCGTCATTCCCGGTCGCGATTCTTCAGTATCTGACGTGTATCGTGAGGCGTTGCGTGCCGCCGTCGCAATTGAAGGCCGCCTCATCGAATTTCGGCGGGCGCCACGATATCGAAACGTCGTTCGAAAACCCGTAGCCTTCCTTCGGTAGCCCCAGCCAGTTGGTGTTGAACTCGCCGTCGGCGTTCTCGTCGTGGAACACGACC
>JBGPMT010000224.1:0-5505 GCA_041487135.1 Binataceae bacterium (SeqCode)
ATGAATCTCAGTTTGTCCTGCTCGCGCGCAATCAGACCCGCGTGCATTTCGATATCGGAAATGGTGCGCGCCATATCCATCTCGTCCGCGGGAGGAGGCTCGGCCTCGTGTTCCTGGTCGCGCCGCAACTCTTTGACTCTCGCGTATGCTTCGTCGCGAAGCCGCACGAGCATATTTCTCAGCAACTCGCGGCGATCCGCATCGGCATTTTTTAGTTCGCCTACCATATTTCTGTGCCTATTCTTAAACGGATACCGAGGAATCTGACGCAAGATGCGCGCCAAGCATTGAATGGCATCCAGATCGAGTTACACGCCCCCTCAGATGCGCTCGACTATTCCTGGTACCTCTCGGCGCGTTGTTTCTGCTCATTCAGCATGGTGCTGAGGGCAAACGTATACTGCGCCGGATATGCCTCGGGCTGCTCGAGGTCCTTGTAACGCTGGTCGAGCCGCTCAAGCGTGTTGAGGAAGCGCTCGCGCGACTCCGCGAGCGTGGGACGCGGCATGAGCCGCTGACCACCGCTGAATTGCAGAGACAGGAGTGTCGCGACTTCGGACGGAGTTGGATTGAATTGGCGCGCGACCAGCGCGGCGGTCTCGTCCGCCAGACCTATCAGGTCGGCGTAGAAGCGACGGTGAGCGTCGATTGCGCGGAACACCTGCTTTTTCCCCGGCAGGGTAATCTTGCCTTGGGAAGTCTTGATCCGGGGAATACCGTCGTATTCGGTCAGCTTGTAAGCGAGGTCGAGCGATGGAGCGTCGCCGCTCACGACCATCTCAGTGCCAACGCCGAAGGCGTCGATCGGTGCGCCTGCCGCGAGGAGTTCGTTGATCTTGTATTCGTTAAGATTCCCGCTCGCGAAAATTGAAGTGCTCTGCAAACCGTTACGATCGAGGACGGCGCGCGCTTTGACGCTCAGGTCGGCGAGATCGCCGCTGTCGAGCCGCACGCCTTGCAGCTCAACGCCTTGTTGCTTCATCTGGCGCGCGACCTTGGCTGCATTCTCGACGCCGCGGACGGTGTCGTAGGTGTCGACGAGAAGAGTGCTGAGCTTCGGAAAATCCCGAACAAAATGCTCGAAGGCTTCGCGCTCACGATCGTGCGCCATGATGTAGCTGTGAGCCATGGTGCCGTACAGCGGGATGCCGTAACGCCGGCCGGCGAGAACGTTGGAAGTGCCGTCGAAGCCCGCGAGGTAGCTCGAACGCGCGGCGATGAGGCCGGCGGCCTCGCCCTGGCTGCGTCTGAGCCCGAAGTCAACGAGCCGCTTGCCCCGCGCCGCCATGACGCTGCGCGCCGCCTTGCTCGCGATGAGCGAGGCCATTCCAATCTGATTGATGACCAGCGTCTCGATCAGTTGCGCCTCGATCAGCGGCGCGCGCACTTCAATGATTGGCTCGCCGGCAAAAAAGATCGTGCCTTCGGCCAGGGCATGGACCTCGCCCGTAAAGCGTAGTTTGCCGAGGTAATCGAGAAAGTCCGATTTGAACAGTTCAAGCGAGGCCAGGTATTCGATTATCGCTGGTTCGAACTGAAACTGTTCGAGCGCCTCCAGCAGGCGTTCCAGGCCCGCGGCCATAAGAAAGCCGCGGCGTGGAGGCAGGCGGCGGACGCTCATGCCAAAACATGCAGGTCGATTGAATCCCAGGGCGAAGTAACTCGCCGCCATGGTGAGCTCGTAAAGGTCGGTCAGCAGCGGAATCTCGTTTGGATCGAATCTCAGGTCGATTGGCATGCGGTTCCTCCGGCTAGGGACAGTTCCCTACGATCTCGAAGCAAGTGGCGCGCCGGTCGCATAGGAATGTAAGCGCGCTTGACGCTCGAAAATGGCGCTCGCGGGATCAGAAGGTCGGAAGCATTGACGGGGTAGTGAGGGGATCGACCCCGACTTCGGGGTTCTGATGATGGAACTCCTTTTCAGCAAATTCTTTGCCTATCCCGCCATCCGGCTGATGATATAAGCAGCGCAGAGGCCTTGGTGCGCTTGAACCAGGTGCGCAGGCTGCCGGCGATTGATGAGCACGGTTAATACAGCAGGTATTTGGAACGAGCCTCGAGAAAGACTCCAACTTGCGACTGCCATGATCGTGCGATTAGGCGCGGGTCGTCGCCTCGGCGAAGGGCGGCAACAGTCTCTCGTGAGCCGATTGCGCCGAGTGTCTTGTCAAGTTGAAGCTGCGCGGGATAGAGGCGATACAAGGCGCTCGCGATCTCGACGCCCAGCTCAGGTGTGTTGAGCACTGTGCGGTCTACGACTGTCAGGCGGACGCCGTGACACTGGCGGTTCGCGAAAGCGTCTGCATTGGGAGTGAAATCGTCGGCCGCGAATTGAACCCCGGGAATTTTCCGGCCGGTCAGGTAAGAAGCGAGCCGCTGACCTTCCATCCAGGGCGCGCCGATCAACTCGAAGGGGCTCGCGGTGCCTCTGCCGACACTGACGTTTGCGCCCTCCACCATTGCGATCCCCGGATATAGCGTTGCTTCGCGAAGCGAACGAAGGTTGGGCGACGGACTGACCCAGGGAAGCCCGGTGGCATCGTACCAATCGCGGCGATCATAGCCACGCATCCTGATCACATGCAGGCGGGCGCCAAGCTTGTTTTCGGCATTGAACATCCCCGCCAGTTCGCCGAGCGTCATTCCGTATCTTACGGGCATCGGAAAATATCCTGTGAACGATTCGAGATTCCGCTCGAGCACGGGTCCTTGGACAACGTCGGCGCCGATCGGGTCTGGCCGATCGAGCACGTAAAAGTCGATTCCCTTTTCGGCGGCCGCCTCCATCGCGTAGGCCATGGTGGTGACGTAAGTACAGAAGCGAACGCCCACGTCTTGAACGTCGAACACGAGGGCATCGATGCCTTCCAGCATCGCATCGGTCGGGCGCGTAACTTCTCCGTAGAGACTGTAGAGGGGGAGTTCCAGGGTCGGTTCCATGCCTGAAGCAATGTTGCCGTCCCGATCGCCGTAAAGGCCGTGCTCGGGGCTGAAGACCGCGGCCAGACGAAGCCTCGAGGAACCACCGAGTGCTTCGATATCGCGCAAGCCGGTTCTGCTCATACCCGTGTGATTGGTGATTAGGCCAACCCGCAGACCCTTGAGCTCTGCGTAGCCATGGGCCGCGAGCACGTCGGCGCCGGTCGCTACCTTCAACGTTCCCGTTTGCGACTGACGCGCTGTTGCAAGCTTGCAATATGGAGCCAGCTCCGGTTCATCCGCTAACACCTGCGCTTGCGAGCGCGGACCGAACCGCTCCGAGAGCAGCGCCAGAATGGCGTTACGCAGCGGACGCGCGTCGCCGCTGCCGTCCGGATACGTACGGTTCGTGAGAACGATCACGAAACTCTGCGATAGCGGGTCTATCCAGAGCATGGTTCCGGTAAATCCGGTATGTCCGTACGATCCTATCGGCAGGAGCTGATCTCTATTCGAGACCAACGGTGCCGCCAGATCCCATCCGAGGCCGCGAAGTCGGGCCACTCCCGGAGGTGATTCTGGTATTGCCATTTGGCCGATAGAGTTTGGGCTAAGAATTCGCGCGCGAACGACACGACCGTGGTGAAGCAGCATCTGTGCAAAGATCGCGAGGTCGTCTGCGGTCGAGAACAGGCCTGCGTGTCCTGCGACGCCGCCCATCCTGGCGGCGGTTGGATCGTGGACCTCGCCAAGCCGCAGTCTGCCTTGGACGTATCCGGTCGGAGCGATCCGATCGCGCTTCGCGGCAGGCGGCGTGAAGGCAGTATCGCTCATCCCCAATGGTTTGAAGATGTGGATCGCACAGTACGCATCCAGGGGCAGCGCAGAGACCCGCCGGACGAGCTCACCAAGCGCCTCGAAATTGAGGTCGCTGTACAGATAGTGCGTGCCGGGAACGTAGAGAGGTTTCTCGGCCTCGATCATTTCCATGGCCGTAACGTAGCCGCGCCAGTCGAACCTAAGGTCGAGGTCCGCGCGGAGGCCGGAACGGTGCGTCAGGAGTTCGCGTGACGTGATCTGCTCCTTGCCGTTCTGACCAAAGCCCGGCCAATACTTGGCGACTGGCAAGTCAAGGTTGATCTTCCCCTGCTCCACGAGCTGCATAATCGCGACCGCGGTCGCCACGGGCTTCGTCAGCGAGGCGAGGTCGAAAATCGTGTCTGGGGTCATCGTGACGCGCTCGGGTTTGAGCTCCCTGTATCCGAACGCGCGACGATAGATCACCGTTCCGCCCTCTCCGATCTCAACCACGGCTCCCGGGATCCTGCCGGCCGCAATCTCGGAGCGAACGATATCGCCGACCTGCTCCGAACCACCCTCACCGGGAGCAGCGGCGAGGGCGAGGCTCCCAAAGGCAAGGGTCAAAGCGTGGATCAGAGCCACCACAACCAACTTGCCAACCAGGCTTTTCATCCAGGATTTTCCTGGCAAGGATTCTATCATTTCGGAGAATCGCCCAGGCAGGGTTGCCCTGCTTCTCTAAGCCCTGCGGCGGTATACGAGTTGCGCGGATTCCAGAGCATCCAGCCGACGGAGCCGAACTTCTCTGCGGCTGAGATCTGCGCGCTGATCTCCTTGCCGCCATACTCCCGGTGGTCGAAGGCGTAGTCGCGAAAGGCCTGCAACCACGGGCGAAACCTGATCGCAGGTATGCCCGTGCGCTCCCTCGCATTCTGTAGCGACAGAAAGACAATCTCATATGGGTGCGCAATCGGAAGCCGGTAGCCCGGAATACCGAACTGGAAGCACGACGGGTAGAGCATCGGTGAGATGTAGTCGACGACCGGGGAGAGTTCCTCGAGCCTCTGCCCGATGTGGGTGTCATCAAGGTTCCAGGTCACGTAGCCGAAGATGTCAGCGGCTACAAAGACGTTGTATGAGGCGAGCCTCCGGCGGGCCTCGCCAAGGAAGCCGGAAATCGCGCCCAGGCGGCTCGCCATATTGACCGGCTTAGAGAATCTGAGGCCCGGCGCGTCGGGAAAGCGCACGTAGTCGAATTGGATTTCATCGAAACCGATCCGCGCCGCCTCGGCCGCGATCGCAATGTTGTAATCCCACACTTCCTGCTTGAATGGGTCGGTCCAGGCGAGCCGCTCGCGATCATGGAAGATCGCGCCGTTGCTTCGCTTTACTGCGAGATCCGGTCTCGAAGTGGCCAACGGGTCATCCTTGAAGACGACGATCCGGGCAACCGTGTAGATGTGGGCGTGGTGGAGGCGATCCAGGAGCGCCCGGGCGTCGCGAAGACTGATGATACGCTGGGCTCCGGCTGCTTGTGCGAGCGGTACCGAGCTCTTATAAGCGATCATCCCGCGGTCGCCCTTAACGTCGATCACCACCGCATTCAGCTCAGTCTTTTCGATCAGCGCCAGCGCCGTATCGCGGATGCGAGTATTGCCGACGCCGAAGAAAGAAAGGTAAAGGGCCTTGGGCTTGAACGGCGTGAGATCGATCTCGCGCTGCGGACGTGCGAAAGTCCTTGCCGGCACATTAGCGCGCAAGTATCCGCATGCCCTTACGCCAACC
>JBGPMT010000225.1:0-5486 GCA_041487135.1 Binataceae bacterium (SeqCode)
CGAGGCGTTCGACTTCTTCCCAGTTGAGCGGCAGCCGTTGCGGTTTCGCCTTGACCCTGGTCCCGAGCCCGTGATTCGCCTTGCAGAAGGTCTTCTCGAGCTTGCTCAACGGCGGGTTGTGAAGATCGCGCCGCTCGCGGTCCGTGCCGCAGACCCGGCAATACTGCTCGCCGCGCAGCCGCAGCAGCATCCGCTTTTCGAGGTGTTCGAGAGCGTTCTGGAGCGTGGCGAGGGCCGCTTCGAGCCGTTTGATCTTGGCCTCCATCCGCGCGGCCGTGCTGTTGCGCTCGGTTTTCATCGTACGGGTAGCGGAATCAGTACTCGGGTTTGAAATCGAAATGATGGATGGCGTCGATAAAGCGCACCGTGCGGGTCTTCGAACGCATCACGACGCTGTTGGTCATTGCGCCGCCCGAGAAGAATCGCACGCCCTTTAGGTAGTCGCCGGTGGTAACTCCGGTGGCGGCGAACATCACGTTGTCGCCGGCCAGGTCCTCGAGTGTGTAGCGATGCTGCAGGTCGAGAATTCCGGCCGCCAGGCAGGCTTCGGTCTCCTGCGCATTGCGCGTCACGAAGCGGCACTGCATGTCGCCGCCGGCCGAGCGAATCGCGGCGGCGGCCAGCACGCCCTGATGCGCCCCGCCGACGCCCATCAGGATGTCGACCTCGCCTTCGGGCCGCGTGGTCGCGAGCGCCGCCGACAGGTCGCCGGCCGAGAGCAGCTTGATTCCGGCGCCCGCCTTGCGGACCTGCGCGATCAGCTTCTCATGGCGCGGACGATCGAGAATCGCCACCCGCAAATCTTCGACGTAGACGTCCTTGGCCTCTGCGAGCGCCTTCAGATTGTCGGCCGGCGAGCGGTCGAGGTTGATGATCCCGTGGCCGATCGGACCGACCGTTATTTTGTCCATGTAAGTATCGGGGCATCGCAGCAGCTTGCCACGCTCGGCGAGCGCCACGCAGGCGAGCGCGTTGGGGCCGCCGGTGGCGATAATCAGCGAACCCTCCAAGGCGTCGAGCGCTACGTCGACCTCGGGTCCGACGCCGCTGCCGACGATCTCACCGGTGTAGAGCAGCTCGGCGACATCCTGTTCGCCCTCGCCAATCACGACGTGGCCGTCCATCGCGATCGAGTTGAGCGCCGCGCGCATCCCCTCGCACGCCGCGCGATCGGCGAGCCGCTCGTCGCCCTTGCCGATATAGCGCGAGGCGGCGAGCGCGGCCGCTTCGGTGGCGCGGACAACTTCGAGGGCCAGGTTGCGCTCCATTGCCGCCTCTTGTCTCGCTATTGAGGATTCATCCCACCGTCTATCAGCGTTTCGATCAATCGATAACCGTGCTCGAAGAAAATTCCCGTGCGCGCGGCGTCCGCTTCGGTGTAGCGCCGGCTCGCCGCCGGGGTCCCCGCCGCGGGCGCGTGCCTCAGGATAGCAAAGGGCACCGGATCGTTCGAGTGTGTTTTGAGTTTGCAGGGCGTCGCATGATCCGGCATCAGCAGCAGCGCGAACTCGCCCATCGCGGCGAGCCCTTCGAGCATCGGTCCCAAAATGAGCTGGTCGATTTTCTCGAGGGCCTCGACCTTCAGATCCGCCCGGCCCATATGGCCGGCCTCGTCCGGCGCCTCAATATGGAGCAGGAGAAAATCCTTGCGCCGCAACGCCTCAAGACCGTAGCGTCCTTTGGCGGCGTAGTCGGTATCGAGGAAACCGGTTGCGCCGGGCACCTTGACGATCTCCAGGCCGGCCAGGCGGCCCAGACCATTGACCAGGTCGACGGCCGAGATGCATGCGCCCTGCAGATGGAAGCGCTCGGCGAGCGTCGGCACGGCGGGGCGCCGCCCCTGACCCCAGAACCAGATCGAAGTCGCTTCCGGCAGGCCTTTGGCGCGCCGCGCGAGATTTACCGGATGGCCGCGCAGCACTTCGCGCGCGCGATCAATCAGCGCGCTGAGCCGCTCGGCGCCGTCGCCGGCGGGGAGATGCGGATCGATCGATTTGCCGGTGATGTCGTGGGGCGGCGTCAGCCTGGTGCCCGCGATTCCGTCGCGCCAGATGATCAGATGGCGGTAGCTGACGCCGTTGAAAAGCTCAATGCCGTCGCTGGCCACCGACGCACGGAGATCAGCGACGATTCGCGCGGCCTCCTCGCTGGTGATGTGGCCGGCGGTGAAATCCTGCATCACCGGCGCGCCGTCCGCGCCGGCGGCGAGCGTCACCAGGTTCATCCGGAACGCCAGGTCGCGCGGCCCCATCGCGATTCCCATGCTGGCGGCTTCGATCGGCGCGCGCCCGGTATGGTACTTCGCGGGGTCATAGCCGAGCATCGTCATCGTGCCGACGTCGCTTCCGGGCGGCATCCCGGCCGGGATCGTCGCGACGCGGCCGAGTTGTCCGCGCGTGGCGATCGAGTCCATGTTTGGCTTGCGCGCGGCTTCCAGCGGCGTTTTGCCGGCGAGTTCGTCGCACGGCCAATCCGCCATTCCATCGCCATGAATGATTACATACTTCACGGCTCCCCCTGACTCTGTGCCTGGCGCGCCTACTCGCGTTCCAGGATTTTCAGCACCTTGTCGAGGTCGGGCTCGACCACGATGGTGTTGCTCAGATTCTTGAGCGCGGTGTCCGGGTCCTTGAGGCCGTGCCCGGTCAGGGTGCATACCACCACCGAGCCCGGCTTGAACCCGCCGCTCGCGCCGAACTTGAGCGCGCCCGCGACCGAGGCGGCGGAGGCGGGCTCGGCGAAAATCCCCTGCGTCGCGATCAGGCGGTAGGCGGAGAGGATCTCGGCATCGGTGACCATATCGATCACGCCGCCCGACTGATCGCGCGCCGCGGTCGCGCCGGTCCAGCTCGCCGGGTTGCCGATCTTGATCGCGGTCGCCACGGTATGCGGGTCGTCGATCGGATGGCCGAGCACGATCGGCGCGGCCTCAGCGGCCTGATAACCCATCATCTTCGGCAGCCGCGTCGCGAAGCCTGCCGTCCGGTATTCCTGGTAGCCTGCCCAGTAGGCGGTGATATTGCCGGCGTTGCCGACCGGCAGGAACTGATGGGTCGGCGCCTCGCCGAGCTGATCGCAAATCTCGAAGGCGGCGGTCTTTTGCCCCGCGATCCGATCCGGATTGACGCTGTTGACCAGCCGAATCCGCAGCGGGTCGTGGCGGGCCAGATCGCGCACCACCTTCAGGCAGATGTCGAAGTTACCGATTATCTCGAGCACCCGCGCGCCATGCATCACGCTTTGCGAGAGCTTGCCGAGCGCCACCGCGCCCTTGGGAATCAGCACGAAGGCGTGCATCCCGGCGCGGCCGGCATAGGCGGCCGCCGAGGCGGCGGTATTTCCGGTCGAGGCGCAGATCGCGACCCGCGCCCCTTCGCCAAGGGCCTTGCTGACCGCCACCGTCATGCCGCGATCCTTGAAGGAACCGGTCGGGTTGGCGCCCTCAAACTTCAAGTAAAGCTTTATGCCGCGGGCGACCCGCTCGGCGATCGACGAAGCCTCGATCAGCGGCGTGTTGCCTTCATTGAGCGTCACGACCGGGGTCTGGTCGCCGACCGGCAGGAAGCGGCGGTAATGCTCGATAAGGCCGGGCCAGCGCGTGAGCCGGCCATCCGCATGATTCGGCTTTTCAGACCGGGAAGCCATCGCTCTTAAAGACGGTCCTCGATCCGGATGAAGGCCGGCGCCGCCTCGACGATCCCCCGTTGGCGGATCTGATGGAGCGCGCGCCGCAGATTGCGCTCGCGCGCCTCGTGGGTCCGCATGATAACCGGCACGGTCGTCTCGACTCCCCGCCCCTGCTGGATGACGGAGACTAGCGAAATTCCATTGCGTCCCAGAACCGAGGCGATCGCGCCGAGTACGCCGGGCTTGTCCCGCGCCGCGAAGCGCAGATAATACTCGCATATCACGTCGCTCATCGGCTTGATACGGGCGCGCCGCAGCGAGGTCAGCGGATAGCCGAGCGGGAAGCCGCGGGCCGCGGCCCCGGCGCGGCGGCGGCGCGCGATATCGAGAATATCGGCCATCACCGCGGTCGCGGTCGGCATCTGCCCCGCCCCCTCGCCGAAGTACATGGTCGAGCCCAGCGCCTCGCTGTGGATGTTGATCGCGTTGTAGGCGTCGCGGACGCTGGCGAGCAGGTTGCGCGCCGGGATCATCGTGGGATGGACCCGGGCCTCGATGATGCCGTTGTCGTCCTTGGCGATCGCGAGCAGCTTGATGGCGTAGCCCAGCTCGCGCGCGTGGACGATATCGGCCTGCGTGACATGCGCGATACCCTCGGTATGGACCTGCGCGGGCTTGAGCAGCACGCCGAAGGCCAGCATCACCAGCAGGCAGAGCTTGTGCGCCGAATCGTGGCCCTCGATATCGAGGGCCGGATCGGCCTCGGCCAGGCCGCGGCGCTGCGCCTCTTTGAGCGCGTCGGAAAATTCGTCGCCGCGCTCGCTCATGGTGGTGAGAATCGAATTGCAGGTGCCGTTGACGATGCCGTGGACCGAGCGATGGCGGTCGCCGGCGAGCGCCTCGCGCAGCGTGCGGATGACGGGCACGCCGCCGCCGACGCTGGCCTCGAAGCCGATCGCGAGTCCGGCTCGCGCGGCGGCGCGGAAAATCTGCTCGCCATGCCCGGCCAGCAGCGCCTTGTTGGCGGTCACCACGTCCTTGCCGGCCTTGAAGGCGCGCAGAATCAGGCTGCGGGCGGGCTCATAGCCGCCGAACAGCTCGACCACGATATCGACCTCGGGCCGTTCGACCAGGGCCGCCGCGTCACGCGTAATCAGCCGCGCCGTAATCCCCAGTTCGCGATCCGGCTTGAGGCTGCGGTCGGCGATACCGGCCAACTCAAGCGGCGCACCGAGCTTGTCACGCAGCAGTTCATGATTGCGGCGCAGGAGCTTGACCACGCCGCTGCCGACGGTGCCGCATCCGAGCAGCGCTATCCGCACCGGCTCCAAAAGGCTCTCCGCGGGGACGGGGCGTCGCGCCGTCAGGAGACGCTCGCCATCTGGCTGGGTACGGCGCCGAGACGCTGATTGAAGGCCTGGCGGATGCCGCGCACGGCCTGGCGGATGCGGTGTTCGTTTTCGATCAGCGCGAAGCGCACGAAGCCGTCGCCGTCGGCGCCGAAGCCGACCCCGGGCGAGACCGCGACCTTGGCCTCGGCGAGCAGAAACTTGGCGAACTCGAGCGAGCCCATCGCACGAAACGGCTCGGGAATCGGCGCCCATACGAACATCGTGGCGCGCGGCTTCTCGACCGGCCATCCGGCCCGGTTGAGCCCCTCGACCAGCACGTCGCGCCGCCGCTTGTAGGTCGCATTGATTTCGGCGACGCAATCCTGCGGACCGTTCAGCGCCGCGATTCCCGCGACCTGCACCGGCGCGAACATGCCGTAGTCCATGTACGATTTGAGCCGCCCCAGCGCCGCGATCATCTCGCGATTGCCCACCGCGAATCCGATCCGCCAGCCCGGCATGTTGTAG
>JBGPMT010000226.1:0-5479 GCA_041487135.1 Binataceae bacterium (SeqCode)
CCCATCAGCATCTTGCCGGCGCTGTCGATCACGCGCTGGCCGACCTGCACCAGCGGACCGCCGAGTTGGATGTCGCCCGCGTACTTGACGATGGTTTCAGTGCTGTCCTTGGCGATCAGGTCGAGCGTGCCCGAGCCGCGCATGAAGCCCTGCTTGCCCTTGCCGTCAACCACCATCTTGTAGTGTTCGGGCGGGCGGATGTCTTCGAGCTTCAGCTTCCCGGTATAGACGCCTTTGACCGCGGCGATACCGATGCTAATCGTGCCGCCATATTCATTGGGACCAAGGATATCCAGCTTTTCGAGTCCGGGTATCAGCTTCGAGAGGCGTTCCGGATCGTTGAACAACACCCAAACGCGCTCCCGGTTGGCGGGCAGTATCAGTTCTCCTTCAAGTTTCATTCGCTGTCCTGGTTCAGGTCTTGATGCGCGAGATTGCCTGCTGGATGGCGCGGCGGGTGTAGACGCGTGCGAGCTCGGAGCGAAACTCGGCCGAAGCGTGAATGTCGGAGAGCGCGTCGATACCGTCGGCGGCATGGGACGCCGCTTGACCGATCGTCGCGGCCTCGGGCTTCTTGCCCGCCAGAGCCGACTCCACGGCTGCGGCCCGAAAGGCTTTGGGGCCGAGCCCGGTGATGCCGACCCGGACGCGCTCGCAATTGCCCTTCGCGTCGAGCGTCACCATCGCCGCCACTCCGACCACGGCGAATCCCGAAGCGGGCTGGCGATGCTTCAGATAGATATAACCGGTTCGCGCCGGATGTGGCGTGAAGCTGGCGCTGGTCAGAATTTCGCCGGGCTTGATCGCGGTGGTCATGAGATCGACGAAGAAGTCCTGTGCCTTCACGGTACGAGAGCCGGAGCCGCCCTCGAGCTTGATCTCGCCCTCGAGTGCGAGCACCCCGGCCGGGTAGTCAGCCGCCGGATCGGAATGGGCGAGGCTGCCGCCAAGCGTTCCGCGGTTGCGCACCTGGATATCGCCAATCGCCGCGGCGCATTCGGCCAGCAGGCCGAGCTTGCTGCGCACGACGTTTGAGCTCGCGACCTGATCGTGGATGGTCGCGCCGCCGATCACGATTCTGCCGCCTTCTTCGCGGATACTGGCCAGATCGGCGATTCCGCCGATATCCACCAGATGAGCCGGTTGCGCGAGCCTGAGCTTCATCATCGGCAGCAGGCTGTGCCCGCCCGAGAGCAGCTTGGCGTCCTCGCCGAATTGCTGGAGCATACCCAACGCCTCTTTGACGGAGGCGGCGCGATGGTACTGGAACGATGCTGGATACATGGGTTTAAGCCTTCCTTGCCGATTTGATGGCGCGCCAAATCCGCTCCGGCTTTAGCGGCATGTCGAGATTCTTGATGCCCAAGGGCTTCAGCGCGTCGTGCACGGCGTTGACCACGCACGGGGTCGAGCCAATCGTGCCGGCCTCCCCGACTCCCTTGACCCCCAACGGGTTGATGGGCGAGGGCGTTACCGTGCTGTCGAGCTCGTAATGCGGCAGCATCTCGGCCTTCGGCACCGCATAGTCCATCAGGGTGGCCGTCAGCAACTGGCCGTTCTCGTCGTAGATGACCTCTTCATAGAGGGCCTGTGCGATGCCCTGCGCGATTCCGCCATGCACCTGCCCCTCGACCAGCAGCGGGTTGATCACCCGCCCACAGTCGTCGACCGCAACGTAGCGCAGGAACTTGACCACCCCGGTGTCGGGATCGACCTCGACCACGCAGGCATGGGTTCCGAAGGGGAAGGTACAGGCGATCGGTTCGTAAAAGGCGCTCTCATTGAGACCCGGTTCGACGCCCGGAATCGGGACCTTGTAGCCGTATGCGCCGTCGACTACCCGCTGCATCGGGATCGATTTCGTCAAATCACTGGCCAGCGCCAAGGTCCCCTGGTGAAAGACGATCTGGTCGGGCGGCACCTCCATCATGGTCGAGGCAATCTTCTTCATCTTCGCCTGCAGCTTTTGCGTCGCCATCATCAGCGCCGCGCCGCCGACCGAGGTGCCCCGGCTGCCGAAAGTCCCGGTTCCGTACTGCACGATCGCGGTGTCGCCGTGCACGACGTTGATGTCGTCGATGCCGATACCGAGGTCGTCCGCGACCATCTGGGCGAAGCTGGTCTCCTGGCCCTGGCCGTGCGGGGAAACCCCGGTCAGGACCGTAACCTTGCAATCCGGCTCCATCCGGATAGTTGCGCTCTCCCATCCGCCACCCTTCATGGTCGGCGGCAGCATCGCAGAGGGGCCGATGCCGCAAATCTCGACGTAGGAGCAGAGCCCGATGCCGAGGTAGCGGCCCTGCTTGCGCGCTTCGGCCTGCTCGGCGCGGACCTTCTGGTAGTCGATATTCTTGAGCGCCTTGTCGAGCGCCGTCGCGTAGTCGCCCGAGTCGTAAACCAAGCCGCTCGGGATTTGGGCGGGGAAAGCCTCCTTCGGGATGAAGTTCTTGCGGCGAACCTCGGCCGGGTCGAGGTTGAGCTCGGTCGCGATCATGTCCATCGTGCGCTCGGCGATATAGCAGGCTTCCGGCCGTCCGGCGCCGCGATAGGCGTCCGGCGCCATCTTGTTGGTGAAGACCACGAGCTGCTCGAAGGCCATCGCCGGGACCTTGTAGCACCCGGTCATCATCATGCCGGCAAAACCCGGGATCATCGGCGTCAGGAGCTGCAGGTAAGCACCCGCATCGCAGATGAAGCGGGCCTTGAGGCCGAGCAGCGTACCATCGTTCTTGACCGGTGCCTCGACGTAGACGATCATGTCGCGGCCGTGAGTGGTGGCGGCGAGATTCTCGCGCCGCCGCTCGATCCATTTGACCGGCTGCCTCAGCGTCATCGCGAGATAGGCGGTTAATACCTCTTCAGCATAGACGTTAAGCTTGGCGCCGAAGCCGCCGCCGACTTCGGGCGCGATCACGCGCATCCGGTTCTCCGGCAGCTTCAGGATCTCGGCCAGATACGAGCGCAGCAGATGAGGGCCTTGGGTCGAGGCCCACAGCGTCAGATGGCCCGAGCCCTGGTTCCATTGCGCGACCGTCCCGCGCGTTTCCATCGGGACCGGCGCCAGACGCTGGTTGACGAGCCGGAACTTGATTACCCGGTCCGCCGCGCGCATCGCACCGTCGATCTCGCCCGAGGCGACCTGCGCCCGGGTCGAGATGTTGGTGCCGAACTCTTCGTGGATAATTGGCGCGCCCGGCTCGAGCGCCTTCTCGGGATCGGTGATGACCGGCAGCGGATCGTAATCGATCTCGACCAGGTCGAGCGCATCCTGCGCCTTGTAGGCATCGGTCGCGACCGCGACCACCACCGCCTCACCGACGAAGCGGACCCGGCCTTGCGCGAGCGGCGGATGGTAGGGCACATGTTCGGCCGGCGCCGCGGTGGTCAGCGTTCCGACCTTGCCCTTGAGGTCTTCACCGGTAAGCACCGCGACCACGCCGGGCAGTTTGCGGGCGGCGTCGACGTTGATCGAGTTTATTTTCGCGTGACCATAGGGGCTCCGCAGGATGACCGCGGACAACATCCCGGGCAGGCGGACATCGTCGACGTAGGTTCCATTGCCCGAAATGAGCCGCGGATCCTCGCGCCGCTTGACGCGGGTGCCGACGAATTTCGGGACGACTACTGCTGCCATGATTCTCTCCTAATCTGCGGAATAACCCGGACGGCCGCCCCGAGGGCCGCGACCGAGGTCCGGGAGCGCGACGACGCCGGCGGTCAGGCCGTACGCCGCGGTGCCCCGCGCATCTTGCGGGCCGCGTACTGCACGGCGTTGATGATGTGCTGATAGCCGGTGCAGCGGCAGAGATTGCCGTCGAGTGCGTGGCGGATCTCGGCCTCGTTAGGGTCTGGATTGCGGTCCAGCAGGTCAACCGTCAGCATCAGCATCCCTGGCGTGCAGAATCCGCACTGTAACCCGTGCTCCTCCCAGAAACCTTCCTGAACCGGGTGGAGCTCGCCGTTCTTGGCGAGGCCCTCAACCGTGGTTATCTGGACGCCGTTGGCCTGGACCGCCAGCACGGTGCATGACTTCACGGCCTTGCCATTGAGCAAGATCGTACAGGCGCCGCAGAGCGAGGTTTCGCAGCCGACATGTGTGCCGGTAAGCTGCGCGACGTCGCGCAGGTAGTGAACCAGCAGCATCCGGTCTTCCACCTCGTCCGAACGCTGCTGCCCGTTGATGGTCAGAGTTACACGCATAGCTGTCCTCTCCGGCTCAAAAGCCGCCCCATTCTTAGCAAATCACTGTCAAAGAGGCTAACCGCCGAGCTTAAATTGGTTGTCGGATGCCGGAAAATGGTTAGGTTGGTAGCCGTATGGACATTAACCGCTTCACCGAAAAGCTCCAGGAGGCCTTGGGGCGAGCCCAGAGCCGCGCCCTTTCGGCCCATCACCAGGCCGTCGACGCCGAGCATCTTCTGGCGGCGCTGCTCGACGACGAACAGGGCCTGGCGTCCTCGGTGCTAGCCCTTGCCGGAGTAGAGCGCAAGGCAGCCAGGGACCGCCTCGAACAGGAGCTCAAACGGATTCCGCAGGTGACCGGGACCGGTACGGATTCGAGCCAGGTCTACATGACCCAGCGCCTGGGCCGCCTGCTGGCGCGGGCCGAGCAGGCGGCGGGCAAGCTCAAGGATGACTATGTCTCGGTCGAGCACGCTCTGACTGCGATGCTGGACGAGCCGGGCGCCGCGGCGCGAGTCCTGCGCGAGGCCGGGCTCAGCCATGACAAGCTGATGGCGGCGCTCAAGCAGGTGCGCGGCAATCAGCGCGTGAGCTCGGCGAATCCCGAGGCCACCTACCAGGCCCTCGAACGCTACGGACGCGACCTGACCAAGCTCGCGGCGGCCGGCAAGGTCGACCCGGTTATCGGGCGCGACAACGAGATTCGCCGCGTGATCCAGGTGCTCTCGCGGCGCACCAAGAACAACCCGGTTCTGATCGGCGAGCCCGGCGTCGGCAAGACCGCGATCGCCGAGGGGCTGGCCCAGCGCATCGTTTCAGGCGACGTGCCCGAGGGGCTCAAGAACCGCCGCCTGATCGCGCTCGATATGGGCGCGCTGATCGCGGGCGCGAAGTTCCGCGGCGAATTCGAAGAACGTCTCAAGGCCTTGCTCAAGGAAGTGACCGACTCGGCGGGCGAGATCATTCTTTTCATCGACGAGCTCCACACCGTGGTCGGCGCAGGAGCGGCGGAAGGCTCGATGGATGCCTCGAACCTGCTCAAGCCGATGCTCGCGCGCGGCGAGTTGCATTGTATCGGCGCGACCACGCTCGACGAGTATCGCAAGTACATCGAGAAGGATGCGGCCCTGGAACGGCGATTCCAGCCAGTGCTGGTCAATGAGCCGAGTGTCGAGGACACCATCTCGATCCTGCGCGGGCCGGCGGCGCGCATGGATGCAGCTATCGCGGCGAGCAGAGCGTGCTGGGAGGGATGGCGAAGGTGCAATGGAAGGTCGATTGGGCGCTGCGATGGTAC
>JBGPMT010000227.1:0-5469 GCA_041487135.1 Binataceae bacterium (SeqCode)
AGCTGATCGTCGGGAACCACGGCGAGCGCGATGCCCCATTCGTAAGCCTGGCGTCCGGGGATGCGCCGCGAGCGCATCACGAGGTCCTTGGCGCGGCCCACGCCCACCATCTTGAGCAGGCGCACCGAGCCGCCCGAGCCGGTGATCATCCCGATGCGCTGCTCGGGCGCGGCCAGCTCGGCCGATTCGGTGACGATCCGGAAATCGCACGCCAGCGCCAGTTCGAACGCCACCCCGAAGCAGTAGCCGCGAATCGCCGCGATGACCGGCTGATGGCATCGCTCGGGCGCGGCGACATTGCGCGCGAGCTCCGCCAGATGCTCGGGGCTGCGCGTCATGAAGCCCGGGATGTCGCCGCCGCTGGAAAAATTCGCGCCCGGCGCGCGCACCACGATCACGCGGATGCGCGGGTCGCGGTCGAGCTCCGCGAACACCGCCGCGAGCTGCTCCCGCTCGTCCATCGTGATCACGTTGAACGGCGGGCGATCGAGGACGATGTCCGCGCGCTCGCGCGCCGGGTCCAGCTCGACGCGGAAACCGTCGAGCGCTTTCAACCGCTCCGGGATGGTGCTTTTGAATTCAGTGGCCAAGATAATTCTCCTTTCAGCGGTCACCTTACTCGAGATCGCTCAACATGAGACCGGTCAGGTACTCGCCTTCGACATGGCCGAGCAGCACCGGATGGTCGGCGCCGGCGCCGAGCCGCGCCAGCATCCTGAAGCGCCGCTGCGCGCGAGTCTCGGCGATTCGCACCGCGCGCACGAAATCCTCGCCGCGAAAATGCGCCGAGCAACTGAAGGTCATGAGATGGCCGCCGGGCGCCAGCACGCGCATCGCGGCGGCGTTGAGTTCGACGTACAGATGGCCGGCGTGCGCGGCATGCTCACGCGCGCGCGCGAGCGGCGGCGGATCGAGCACGATCAGATCGAATTTCTCCGCGGCTGACGCCAGATAGTTGCCGGCCTGAGCGTGAATCAACCGGACTCGGTCGCCCGGAAGCTGATTGATCTCGAGATTGCGGCCCGCCCACTCCAGCGCGCGCGCCGAAGTGTCGACTCCAACCGCTGCGCACGCGCCGGCTCGCAGAGCCGCCAGCAGGAACCCTCCCGAATAGCAGCAGAGATCCAGCACGCGCGCATCGTGGGCTACCGCGGCTAGCCGGGCGCGGTTCTCGCGCTGATCGAGGAAGTGGCCGGTCTTCTGCCCGTGCTCGAAATCGACCTCGAAGCGGAGCCCATTTTCGGTCACCAGCGCCGGCCCCGGCGCCTCGCCCGCGAGCAGGCCCGCGCGATCGGCAAGCCCCTCGGCCCTTCGCACCGCCCCCTGGCTGCGCTCGATAATCGCGCGCGGTGCGACCAGCCGGCGGAGCACCTCGACGATCTCGTCGCGCAGCGACTCCATGCCGGCGCTCAGAATCTGGAGCACCAGCACATCGGCGTAGCGATCGATCACCAGCCCCGAGAGACCGTCGCCGTCGCCGTTGACCATCCGATAGCAATCGGTATCCGCGCGGATGAAGCGTTGCCGCAGTCTTAGCGCGCCCTCGATTCGCTCGCGCAGCAGCTCATCGATCCGCGGCGTCCGTTCGCCCCACGCGAGCATCCGCACGGCGATGGTGGTGTTGGGATTGAAGTGGCCGAGGCCGAGCGGATTGCCGCTGCTGTCGTGTACTCGAACCGCGGCGCCGGCGGGCAGGTTCGGCGGATCGACGCGCGCGATGGCCTGCGAGAAAACCCACGGATTCCCGCCGCGCAGCGGCCCGTCGCGGCCCGCGCGCAGAAACACCTGACCGGCGATCAGCCTGTTCTCGATCACGATCTTTTCTTCATCCCCGCCGGCCGCAACGGTTGTCAAGCGCGGTCCGGTCGGCAAAGCTTGAGCGGCACATCGATGATACCCGACCTCGAGACTCTTCAGCACCTGCTCCAGCGCCTGATCGCGGCCCCGACAGAGGTGTTGCGCGAGCTGGAGGCGGAGCGCGCGCTGGTCCCGGGCGGCGTCGAATCGCTAATCGTGGGCGATCGGCGTCGCAGCGCGCTCCGGCGGCTCGAAATCTATGCCGACGCCTATTTTCAGCGCCTGCTCGAAGTGATGCGGGAGGATTTCCCGGCAATTCGCACGGTCGTCGGCGACGACCGTTTCACCGGCCTGGTACGGGAATACCTGGCGGAGCATCCGCCGACCGAGCCATCGGTGTTTTATGCCGGGCGCGATCTGCCGGAGTTCCTCGCCGATCATCGCGGCGTCGAAAAATTCGCCGCCGAGCTCGCGCGCCTCGAACGCGCGACGTTCGAAGTCTTTCACGGCCCCGAGGCCATCGCACTCACCGCCGAGGCGATGCGCACGACGGCGCCCGAGCGATGGCCCACGCTCGCGCTGCGGACCCATCCGGCGCTCAAGATTCTCGATTGCGAGTTCGCGGTAGGCCCGCTGCTGCGTGCGATCTCGGAGCGGGCGCCGTGGTCGAGTCCCCAGCGCGGGCCAGTGAGCATCCTGGTCTGGCGACAGGCCTCGCAGGTCTTCTACCGCACGCTCGAGCCGGGCGAGCGGGAAGCGCTCGGCGCGGCGTTAGAGGGCGCGAGCTTCGCGGCGATCTGCGCGGCGGCGTCCGAAGGGATCGAGGGCGACGCGGTCGAGGCGATCAACCAGATGCTCGCGCGATGGCTGGCGGACGGCCTATTGGTCGCGGCGGAAGGCTGACGTGCTTCATTCCTGCGGCGGCCACGGCGGCTCGTTCGCGCGCATGAAATCGCCGCTGCGCCCGCCGCGCTTGCTGACCAGGCGGATGGCGCCGATCACCATCGCGCGGTCGATGGCCTTGGCCATGTCGTAGATCGCGAGCGCCGCGGCGCTCACCGCGACCATCGCTTCCATCTCGACGCCGGTGCGCGCGCTGGTCACGGCGCGCGCCTGGATTTCAAGCGCCGCGGACGCGTCTGCGGGCCGGAAGCCGACCTCGACCACTTCGAGCGGAATCTGATGGCACAGCGGTATCAATTCGTGAGTCCGCTTCGCCGCCATGATTCCGGCGACGCGGGCCACGGCCAGCGCCTCGCCCTTGTGGAGCCGGCCGCCGAGGATCGCCGCAAGCGTCGCCGGCGCCATCTCGATTCGCCCGCGCGCCACCGCCTCGCGCCGGGTGACCGGCTTCTCACCGACGTCGACCATCCGCACCCGCCCGCGCGCGTCGAGATGCGTGAGTCGCGGCGCGCGCCGCGCGACGCCTTTGGGATGGGGTGAATTGCGTCTGGTTGAAGCCATCGATCGTCCCGAGCAGTTGCAGTTTATGTCGATGGTTTGCCGCTATACAATCGAAGCCGCGGCGTGGCGCAGCCGGAGAATCCATCGCACGAACAAGGACTGAATCGAAATCTCATGGCAGACGAAATCCATCGCCTGGTAATCCTGGGTTCCGGTCCGGCCGGATTGACGGCGGCGCTCTACGGCGCGCGCGCCAACCTGGCCCCGGTGCTGATCGAAGGCGCCGAGCCGGGCGGCCAGCTAACCATCACCACCGAGGTCGAGAACTACCCGGGCTTCGAGCACGGCGTCCAGGGTCCCGAGATGATGGAGATCTTTCGCCGGCAGGTGGCGCGCTTCGGCACGAAATTCATCGCCGGCGCGGCGACCGCGGCCGAGCTCAAACGGCAGCCGATCGAGATTACGGTCGACGACCGCGTGATTCGCAGCCATACGCTGATCATCTCGACCGGCGCCGCGGCCAAGCTGCTCAGCCTGCCTTCAGAGAAACGCCTGATGGGCTACGGCGTGAGCGCCTGCGCGACCTGCGACGGCGCGTTCTTCAAGGATCGCGAGGCGGTGGTGGTCGGCGGCGGCGACACCGCAATGGAGGAAGCGCTGTTCCTCACCCGCTTCTGCACCAAGGTGACGGTGGTGCATCGGCGCGACCAGCTGCGGGCCTCGAAGATCATGCAGGAGCGCGCGCACAAGAACCCCAAGGTCGCGTTCCTCTGGGATTCGGCGGTCCAGGAGATCCACGGCGATCAGAAGGGCGGCGTGACCGGCGTGACGCTGAAAAATCTGAAGACCGGCGCCACCATCGAGTTCCGCACCGACGCGGTCTTCATCGCGATCGGCCATCAGCCCAACACCGATATCTTCCGCGGCCAGCTCGAGATGGACGAGCTCGGTTACCTGAAGGTCAGGCCCGGTTCGACCTATACGAATATCGACGGCGTGTTCGCGGCCGGCGACGTTGCCGACCGGGTCTACCGGCAGGCGGTCACCGCGGCGGGCACCGGATGCATGGCGGCGCTGGATGCCGAACGATGGCTCGAAGCGCGGCAGCTTTGAGCGAGCTTCCGGTGCCGCGCCGAGCCTATGCGATGGCGCAATTGAGGCGCCGGGAGCTTTGATTTCGTGGCCTCAGTCTGCGAAATTTCAATGATGGATCAGCAGGACGGCGCGGACGGACCGGCGCCGGCGGCTAGCAAGGGGACCGGCGAGCTCAGGCCGGGCACCGGATCGCTGGCGGCGGCGCCGGCCCCGGGACTTGCGCGCCCCGAGCCATCGATCGGCGAGCTGTTCATCTACCTGGCGGCGATTCTCGGCGCGATCGCGCTCGGCCTCGGCATCAGCGATTACTTTGCCGATCATCCTTATGTCTCCGCCTACCTGATCGCGTTTGCGGGTTTCGTCGTGGCCGAGCATTTGGTGCGGGCGGCGGAAGTGCGCGGCCATCCCGATCCCGCTTTTACATATACCAAGGGGCGCCTGCCGATCCTGTTGCTGTTTGCCGCCGCGCCGTTCGAGCGCACCTACCTCTACGGCGGCGAAGCGCCGGGATGGGCGGGGGCGCTGGGTCTGTTGCTCGAGCTGCTCGGGCTATGGCTGGCGCTCGGCGCGCGGATTCAATGGTCGTACTTCGCGGCGTCGGCGCCGGAGTCGGCGCGCAAAGGCATCATCACCAGCGGCTTCTACGGCCGGATTCGTCATCCGATCTATGCCGGCTCGTTCCTGGTGCTGCTGGCGTGGCCGTTCGAGTATGGCTCGCCGATAACCTTCCTGATCGTGCTGGCGGCCGGCGCGATGGTCCTGCGGCGCGAGATCGCGCGCGAAGAGCGCGCGCTGCTCGAGCGGTGCGCAGAGGATTACGCCGCCTACCAGCGCGCCACCGATTGCATGATTCCGGGAGTGTGGTGAGCGCTAGCGGTTTTTGAAGTGCGGGATAACCTCTTTCGCGAACAGCTCGACTGAACGATCCGCCTGCTTCGGATCCTGCCCGGGCAGACCCTGCGACCAGATGATCTGCGTCAGCGGATGGACCTTCAACTCCTCTTCGAGCTGTCTGATTACGGTCTCGGGCGAACCAACGTAGGACTGCGTATACGGACCGCGCCCGGTCTTGCGCAGCTCGCCGAGCGGCGGCACGGTCAAATCGATCTCATGGATGTTCTTGAGGTTGAGCGCGCGCTGCGCCTTGATCATGCCGGCCTGCCACTCGATGTA
>JBGPMT010000228.1:0-5400 GCA_041487135.1 Binataceae bacterium (SeqCode)
CAGGAGATCATAATCCTGGATGTGGCGGCGGTCCTCTCGCAGGTGGACCGTGATCGCGCCCGCGCCGGCGCGCTCGGCGAGCCGGGCGGCCTCGACCGGATCGGGATAATCGGTGCGGCGCGCCTGGCGCACAGTCGCGACATGATCGCTGTTGACGCCGAGCCGCGCCATGGTTTCAGGAACCGGCGCCGATGCGGCGCTGGATGGCCGCGCCGATCTCTCGGGCGACGGCGGCGATCGCTGCCGAATCGTCCCCCTCCACCATCACGCGCGCGACCATCTCGGTGCCCGAGTAGCGCACCAGCAGGCGCCCGTTACGCCCCAGGCGCCGCTCGGCTTCGGCGATAAGGATCCGCACCTCGGGCATCCCGCCGAGCGGGGTCCGCTCGCGGACGCGCACATTCTCGAGCACCTGCGGCACCCGGCGCATCGCGCGCAATTCGCTCAGCGGCCGGCCACGCTCGACCATGTGCGCGAGCATCAGCAGGGCCGTCAGCAGGCCGTCGCCGGTGGTCGAGTAGTCCATGAAGATCACGTGGCCGGATTGCTCGCCGCCCAGGTTGTAGAGCTTAAGACGCATCTCGCGAGCGACCGACGGGTCGCCGACCTCGGTGCGCACCAGCCGCACACCGGTCTCTTCCAGAGCGCGCTCCAGCCCGAAGTTGCTCATCACGGTCGCGACCACGGTGTTGTCCCGGAGCCGGCCCTCGGCGGCGAACTTGCGCCCCAGGATCGCCATCACGTCGTCGCCGTCGAACAGCTCACCGCGTTCGTCGAACAGCAGCGCCCGGTCCGCGTCGCCGTCGAGCGCGATGCCGAGGTTGGCGCCGGTCTCGCGGATGGTTTGGCGGAGCCGCTCGTTATGGACCGCGCCGCAATCGCGGTTGATGTTCATGCCGTCAGGATCGACGCCGATCGCAACCACCTCGGCGCCGAGCTCGCTCAGGAGGTCGGGACCGACCTTGTAGGCGGCGCCGTTGGCGCAATCGATCGCGATCTTGAGTCCGTCGAAGGTGGCATCGCGCGCCAGGCAGTTCTTCAGGAAGACCAGGTAGCGCCCCTGGGCGTCGTCGATGCGCGCCGCCTTGCCGATCTGATCGGCCGGCGCGCGCGCCAGCCGGCTGTCGTTGAAGACCAGCTCCTCGATGCGATGCTCGGTCTCGTCATCGAGCTTGAAACCCTCGCGCGAAAAGAACTTGATGCCGTTGTCCTCGTAGGGATTGTGCGAGGCCGAGATCACCACGCCCGCATCCGCCCGCATGCTGCGCGTGAGGAAGGCGATGGCCGGGGTCGGCATCGGCCCGACCAGCCATACGTCGACGCCCATCGAGCAGATTCCCGACGCCATCGCGGTCTCCAGCATATAGCCCGAGAGCCGCGTGTCCTTGCCGATCAGGATTCGGCGATGGCGCCCGGTCGGCGCGCGGAAGACGTGCGCCAGCGCCCGCCCCAGCCGGAGCGCGGTTTCCGAAGTGATCGGCTCGATATTGGCGACACCGCGAACGCCGTCGGTGCCAAACAGTCTCTTCCGCATCTTTTCCGGCCGCTGCTAGCGGTAAACCCTGAGTCTAACGTTCTGCGGGTCCTGACGCAGCAGTTGCATCCCGTCGGGCAACTTGACCTGCAGCGGCACGATATGCCACGCGCCGGGCTGCACGCCGCTCGCATCGACGAACACCGCGTCGCCCAGATCGAGCTTCG
Source organism: Binataceae bacterium (SeqCode) (assembly GCA_041487135.1). Classification (GTDB taxonomy): domain Bacteria; phylum Desulfobacterota; class Binatia; order Binatales; family Binataceae; genus JAJPIG01. Next base: position 1,702 of record JBGPMT010000228.1, read on the forward strand.
TGAGCATCACCTGCGGCCCGCGAATCGTCAGGCTGGCCTGGCCCGGATCGACCCGCGCTCGGCTGATGGCCGCGCGCACCTGTACCTTGAGGCCCTTGAATTCGCGATCGACGATCACCTGCTGGAGCATCACCTTCGCTTCGACCACCTCGGTGCCGAGCTTGACGCGGGAGCCCGGATCGAGCACGCGCACCGGCGCGTCGACATCGCCCGTCGCGCCCTGGATCGAAAGCGGCTCGGTGTTGAGGCGCTTGATCGCTGAGACGAAGCGGCTCGGCCCGCGCGCCTCGACCTCGGACGGCTTGACCTCGGTCGACGCGACCCGATAGCCGCTCGCCGGCTTGCCCTCGAGGTCCAGCTTGACGGGCACCTCGGCCGTAACCATCCGATCGATATCGAGCACGATCTGCGAGGGCACGATTCGCGTCACGTTGGTGCCACGATACTCGCTGAACATCTCCGGCGTGAGCCGGAAGGAGGCCTGGCCCGGGCCGACCCCGGTCAGATTGAGCTTGAGCATCAGGCGGTCCGGGTCGAGCAGCGACAACATCGTGGGCGTGCCGGAGACGGTGATCTTGATGAACTGCGGATGATCGTTGATTATCACGAGCCCGGCGCGCAGCGAGTTGTAGCGGACCGGAACCTCGACCTGGGCCTCGTCGGAATGCTCGCCGGCGTTGACGAACACCCATAGCGCGCTCGCCAGCAGCAGCGACAGCACGCGCAGCCCGACGTTGCGCGTCAAAAATCGGCGCAGCCGCCCGGGCGGAGTGTGCGCGGGCTTCGCGGACTCGATCGGGATCGGTGATTTGGCCGGCTCCGCCATCGTGCTTTACGTCCTGAGGCGATGCAGCCGGGTCAGCAGCCGCGAGGAATCGACCTCCTCCAGCAGCCGGCCGCGGTTCGCGATCGAGATGGTGCCGTGCTCCTCGGAAACCACGATCACCACGGCGTCATTCTCCTCGGTGAGTCCAATCGCCGCCCGATGGCGCGTGCCGAGTGTCAACGCCACGTTGGGATCGGTCGCGAGCGGCAGCAGGCAGGCCGCCGCCAGCACGCGGTCGCCCTTGACGATCACGGCGCCATCGTGAAGCGGCGAGCCGCGCATGAAGATGGTCTCGAGCAGCTCGCGGGAGAGGCGCGCGTCGATCTCGCGGCCGGTCTCCACATACTCACTGAGCCCCATCTCCTGCTCGATCACGATCAGGGCGCCGATGCGTCGCGCGGCCAGCCAGGTCGCCGCGGCGGTCAGCTCCTCGGCGGCCCGCTCGACGTTGGCGCGCGTGGTGAAGAACGGACCCGCGCCCATCCGGGCCAGCGCGCGGCGGATATCGGACTGAAAGATCACCACCAAAATTATGATCAGCGAGCCGAGGAAGTTGTTCAGCAGCCAGTTGAGCGTGAACAGCCCCAGCATCTGCGAGGCGACGAACGCCAGCCCGATCAGCGCCAGGCCGACCACCATCTGGACGGCGCGCGTGCCCCGGATCAGCGCGATGATCCGGTAGATGACGAAGGCGACGATCAGGATGTCGAGCGCATCCTGCCATCTGAGTGCGGGTATGAAAGCGATGTAATTGTGCATGTCCGGCTACGTCCGGACGGCTCCGGCGATCGAAGCCGCGACCTTAATCGCGGCCGCCGTCGGCCCAGGGTCGTGAACTCTCAGAATAGAGGCGCCCAGCATCACCGCCACAACTTCCGCCGCCGCGATGCGTGCCATCCGCTCACGCTCGCCGGCGTTCCCAAGTCCCAGCCCCAGCGCTTTCCCCGAAAATCCTATCAGAACCGGGTAGCCCAGCGCAGCGACCCTCGGCAATCCGCGCATCAGGGCCAGATTATTCTCGGCGCGCTTGGCGAAGCCAAAACCCGGATCCACGATCAGACGCGCAGCCGAAATACCGGCTGCGCGCGCCGCCTGGATGCGGCCGCGCAGGTAGCGGCAAACCTCCGCGACCAAATTACGATACTCCGCCATCGCCGCCATGGTTTCCGGCGTACCCCGCATATGCATCAGGACCACCGCCGCCCGCGCCCGCGCCGCGACAGAAGCCATCGCGCGATCGAACGTAAGCGCGCTCACGTCGTTGATAATCGCAGCACCCGCATCCAGCGCCGCCCGCGCGACCGCCGCCTTGCGCGTATCCACCGAGATCGGGACCCGGACGCGCCGGGCCAGCTGCGTAATTACCGGGACGACTCGCCGCAGTTCTTCGTCGAGCGGCACCTCGCGCGCCCCGGGACGAGTCGACTCCCCGCCTACATCGATGATGTCGGCGCCCCGAGCGGCCAGCTCGATCCCGTGGTCAACGGCGCGGTCCCGATCGAGGTAGCGGCCGCCGTCGCGAAATGAATCGGGCGTGACGTTCAGAATTCCCATCACGGCGGGATATCCGATCACGCGGCCGTCGGCGAGCTTGAGCTCGCGGGGCCGCCGGTGTGTGCGTCGGGCCGGTCGCATGGTGCGCATCACTCAGAGACACCGCGGCGCGCCCAAAGCTTCACGCCGTATGCACACGCGCGATCGCCAAGTTGAATAGCGGTTGAAAGTTGCGGACCGGGGCGTGGCGCTATGCCGAGGCCACGCCGGTCAGGCGAGCGCCGGCTTGGGAGGCAGGCCGGGAACCGGACTTTCGTCCGCCACCTGCTTGGGCTTGTCCTTGGAGGGACTGGCATCGGGGAGGTTTCCCCCTGAAGTCACGGGCGCGCGGCTCGGCGGCAATTCGCGTCCTTCCTGGAACGCCTTGACCATTTCGCCCACTTCGCTGCCTTCGAGGACTTCTTTCTCGAGCAGGCGCTCGGCGATGGCGTGCAGCACGGTCAGATGCTCCGAGAGCAGGCCGCGCGCGTGGTGATAAGCCTCGTCGACAATCCGGCGCACCTCGCGATCGATCTCGACCGCGGTATGCTCGGAGTAATCCTTATGATGCGCGATATCGCGTCCCAGGAAGACCTGCTCTTCGCGCCGGCCAAAGGTCATCGGGCCGAGTTCCTTGCTCATGCCCCATTCACAAACCATCTTGCGCGCCAGCTCGGTCGCCTTCTCGATATCGTCGCCGGCCCCGGTCGTCATGTGGTTGAAGATCAACTCCTCGGCGACGCGTCCGCCAAACATCATCGTCAGGCGCGTCATCAAGTAGTCGCGCGAGTAGGTGTAGCGATCGTCGAGCGGAAGCTGCTGGGTCACTCCGAGCGCCATGCCGCGCGGGATGATCGTGACCTTGTGAACCGGGTCCGCGCCCGGCAGCAGCATCGCAACCAGCGCGTGGCCGCCCTCGTGATAGGCGGTGTTGCGCCGCTCGGTCAGCGACATCACCATCGAACGCCGCTCGGCGCCCATCATGACTTTGTCCTTGGCGAGCTCGAAATCGATCATTTCGACCTTGTCCTTGTTGCGCCGCGCCGCCAACAAGGCCGCCTCATTGACCAGGTTCTCGAGATCGGCACCGGCGAAGCCCGGCGTGGACCGGGCCAGCTTTTCGATCGCGACGTTTTCCGACAATGGCACCCGGCGGGTGTGGACGCGGAGAATCCCCTCGCGTCCCCTGACGTCGGGCCGCGGCACCACCACCCGGCGATCGAAGCGGCCGGGCCGCAACAGCGCCGGATCGAGCACATCGGGGCGATTGGTCGCGGCGACCAGGATCACGCCCTCGTTCGCCTCGAAGCCGTCCATCTCGACCAGGAGCTGATTGAGCG
>JBGPMT010000229.1:0-5362 GCA_041487135.1 Binataceae bacterium (SeqCode)
CAACGGGGACGACATTGATTTCTTCGGCACCCAGGGCTTCGGCATCGCCAGTCCGGTCAACCAGGCGGAGATCCCGCCGTACACTGGGACCGGCTCGGAGCCGCAGACCACTGTAAGCAACGGCTGTGCGTCCTCATGCCCGGCCGGCACGAATTGCGTCTGCTTCGATGTCGTGATGCCGTCGGACAATCCGGTCACGGGTGCCGTAGGCGGGCCGTATACGTCGGGTTCCGGGACGGCGGACTACTCGCTGCTCGGCAACGCCAACGTCATTGGCAGCGCGACCCCGGCCTGCACGCCATCGCAGCTGATCACGTTGCCCAGCGCGTCACCGTTCTCGCTGCCGACGCTCAGCTTTACTGGATGCGACTGATCTGACGGATTCATTCTGTCGCAAAGAGGCCCGGCGCCAATCGGCTGCCGGGCCTTTTCTTTCCTGGGCGCCGCCCATGCTCGTCGCAGGTCATGAATGCGACCGGGGCGGCTTTAACCTCCGGGTGACATGCGATATTTCTTTCGTAGGTGCCGCCTGCCAGCGGCCGGCGCATAACCATGGGACGTAAGGAAAATATCGAGCGTATCGAGGAACTGTCGCGCCAGGCGGAACTGGGCGGCGGCGAGGAGCGCCAGCGGCGCCATCGCGAGTCCGGGCGGATGACGGCGCGCGCGCGGCTCGACGTCCTGCTCGATCGCGGCTCGTTCGTGGAGCTCGACAAGTTCAAAACCCATCGCGGCACCGACTTCGGAATCGGCGAGCGGCGGATCCCGGGCGACGGCGTGGTGACCGGCTACGGCACCATCGAGGGCCGCCAGGTCTGCGTCTTCTCGCAGGATTTCACGGTCTTCGGCGGCAGCCTCTCCGGGGCGTTCGCGGAGAAGATCTGCAAGGTGATGGACCTCGCGACGCGCGTCGGATGCCCGGTCGTCGGGCTCAACGATTCGGGCGGCGCGCGGATCCAGGAGGGCGTGGTCTCGCTGGCCGGCTATGCCGATATCTTCCTGCGCAATACGCTCGCTTCGGGCGTGGTGCCGCAGATCTCGGCGATCATGGGGCCCTGCGCGGGCGGCGCGGTCTACTCGCCGGCGATCACCGACTTTATCGTGATGGTGCGCGACACCTCGTACATGTTCATCACCGGACCCGACGTGATCAAGGCCACCACTCACGAGGACGTCACGATGAACGAGCTGGGCGGCGCCGATACGCACGCCACTAAATCGGGCGTCTGCCATCTGGAGGCGCCCGACGATCAGGGCGCGCTGCTGACGATTCGCGAGCTGCTCTCCTACCTGCCGCAGAACAATCTCGAGGATCCGCCGTTTCGGACGCCGGGCGACGATCCGGAGCGGCGCGACGCGATGCTCGATTCGATCGTACCCGAGAATCCGAACAAGCCCTACGATATCGGCGAGATCGTGCGCCACGTGGTCGACGGCGGGGTGTTCTTCGAAATCCAGAAGGACTGGGCGCAGAATATTCTGATCGGCTTCGCGCGTCTGGGCGGCTATGCGGTCGGGATCGTGGCCAACCAGCCGGCCTACCTCGCCGGATGCCTCGATATCGAGGCCTCGATCAAGGCCGCGCGCTTCGTGCGGTTTTGCGATTGCTTCAATATTCCGCTGATCACGTTTGTCGATGTGCCCGGCTTCCTGCCCGGCACGGCGCAGGAGTTCGGCGGGATAATCCGGCACGGCGCCAAACTGCTCTATGCCTACTGCGAGGCGACCGTGCCGAAGATCACGGTGATCACGCGCAAGGCCTACGGCGGCGCCTACGACGTGATGTCCTCCAAGCATATCCGCGGCGATTTCAATTTCGCCTATCCGACCGCGGAAATCGCCGTGATGGGCCCCGAGGGCGCGGTCAGTATCATCTTCCGCAATCAGCTCGAGCAGGCCGCCGACCCGGCCGCCGAGAAGGCCCGGCTGGTCGAGGAATACCGGCGCACCTTCGCCAATCCGTTCAAGGCCGCCGAGCTCGGCTACATAGATGAAGTGCTGATGCCGCGCGACACCCGGCCGCGCCTGATCACTGCGCTCAAGGCGCTCGAGAACAAGCGCGACAAAAATCCGCCGCGCAAGCACGGCAACATCCCGCTCTAAGGCCGCCCCGGACCAGATGTTCAAACGCGTCCTCATCGCCAATCGCGGTGAAATCGCGGTCCGCGTAATTCGCGCCTGCCGCGAGCTCAGGATCGAGCCGGTCGCGATCTTCTCGGAGGCCGACCGCACCGCGTTGCACGTCCGCGAAGCCGACTTTGCCGTGCCGGTCGGACCGCCGGCGGCGGCGGAGAGCTATCTTCGGACCGATCGGATTATCGAGGCGGCGCGCCGGACCGGCGCCGAGGCGATCCATCCCGGCTACGGCTTCTTCTCCGAGAATGCCGCCTTCGCGCGGGCGGTGGCGGAGGCCGGCCTGGTGTTCATCGGCCCGCCGCCCGCAGCGATCGAGCGGATGGGCGACAAGGTCGAGGCGCGCCGGCTGATGGCGGCGGCGGGCGTGCCGGTGGTGCCGGGTTCGCCGGGCGTGCTCGAAAGCGAGCAGGAGGTGCGCGCGGTGGCGCGCGAGCTCGGGTTTCCGATCATGCTCAAGGCGGCGGCCGGCGGCGGCGGCAAGGGGATGCGCGAAGTCCATCGCGAGGAGGAGCTCGCCGCGGCCCTGCGCGCGGTGGTGAGCGAGGCCAAGTCGTCGTTCGGCGACGGCCGCTTCTATGTCGAGAAATACTTGAGCCAGCCGCGCCATATCGAGGTCCAGGTGCTGGCCGACGCGCGCGGCCGCACGCTGCATCTGTTCGAGCGCGAATGCTCGATCCAGCGGCGCCATCAGAAGGTCGTCGAGGAGTCGCCCTCGCCGTTCGTCACGCCCGCGATGCGCAAGGCGATGGGCGAGGTCGCGGTGCGCGCCGCCAAGGCGGTCGGCTACGTGAGCGCCGGCACCGTCGAGTTCCTGGCCGACGCCGATCGCAATTTCTACTTTCTCGAAATGAACACGCGCCTCCAGGTCGAGCATCCGCTTACCGAGCTGGTGACCGGCGTCGACCTGGTAAAAGAGCAGATCCGGATCGCGGCCGGCGAGCCGCTGGGCTTCACGCAGCGCGATCTGGCGCAGCGCGGCGCGGCGATCGAATGCCGTATCTATGCCGAGGATCCGGCCAACGGTTTCGCGCCGGCGCCGGGCCGAATCGAGACGCTGCGCTTCCCCGCCGGTCCCGGCGTGCGGGTCGATACGGGGGTCTATGCCGGCGACGAGGTGCCGATCTATTACGACCCGATGATCGCCAAGCTCGCGGTCTGGGGACGCGACCGCGCCGAAGCGATCGATCGGATGCGCCGGGCGCTCGACGAGTTCGCGATCGCGGGCGAGCTGCGCACCAACCTCGAGCTCCATCGCTGGCTGATGAACCAGCCGCGCTTTATCGCCGGCGATTACGATAACAACTTCCTGGAAAGCGAATACCGTCCCGCGGCCCGTGCGGATTCGGACCCGGCGCGACTGGCCGCGATGCTGATGGCCGCGGTCGCGGCCCACCCGAATCACGCGGGCGCACCCGCCACTCCCGCCGACCACCCGTCCGCGCGCGCCTCGGCTTGGAAAACGGCGGCGCGGCTCGAGCTCCTGCGGCGCTAGACGATGCGCTACTTCGCGAGCCTGGATGGAGCCGACCAGGAGTTCGAGGTCGAACCGCTCGGCAATGGCGACGCCTACCGGCTGCGGCTCGGCGATCGGCAATACGATCTCGATGTGCGCCGGGTCGGCGCCTCCTCGTTCTCGATCCTGATAGGCCTGCGCTCGTTCGATTTCGACGTTTTTCGCGACGGCGACGAGCTGGTGATCGCCTCGCGCGAGGGTGTGGCGCGGGTCGCGATTACCGACGCCGCGCGCCGCGCGCCGGCCGGCGCCACCGCCCGCGCCCATCAGCGGGGCCGTGCCGAGATGCGCGCCATGATGCCGGGGCGGGTGGTGAATGTGATGGTCGTGGCGGGCGACGAGGTCGAGGCCGGCGCGGGCGTGCTGGTGGTCGAGGCGATGAAGATGGAAAACGAGCTCAAGGCGCCGAAATCGGGCAAGGTCATCGAGGTGAAGGTCGTGGCGGGCCAGACGGTGGAAAAAAACGACCTGCTTGTAATAATCGAATAGCGGCCCCGGGAGCCGCAGCCAATGTCCGACGACGCTCGCAAACTTGAGGAGGCGCGCAAACGCTGGCGTGCCGAGCGCCTGGCGCCCGCCGCCAAGCGCAATCCCGAGCGTCAACCGCGGTTCGCGACCAGCTCGGGAATCGAGATCGCGCCCGAGTACGATCCGAGCGATCTCGAGAGCTTCGACTATCTCACCGAGCTCGGCTTCCCCGGCGAATTTCCCTTCACCCGCGGCGTGCAGCCCACGATGTATCGCGGGCGGCTGTGGACGATGCGCCAGTATGCCGGCTTCGGCGACGCCGAGGAATCGAACCGCCGTTATCGCTATCTCTTCGAGCAAGGCCAGACCGGGCTCTCGGTCGCCTTCGACCTGCCGACCCAGATGGGCAGCGACGCCGACCATCCGCTGGCCCGCGGCGAGGTCGGACGGGTGGGAGTCTCGATCGGTTCGATCGACGACATGGAGACGCTGCTCGAAGGCCTGCCGCTCGGCCAGATCTCGGCCTCGATGACGATCAACGCGACCGCCTCGATCCTGCTGGCGCTCTATCTGGTGGCCGCCGAGCGGCGCGGCGTGGCGTGGACAGCGCTCAACGGCACGATTCAGAACGATATCCTGAAGGAATACGTCGCGCGCGGCACTTATATCTATCCGCCGCGCGGCTCGATGCGGATCATCACCGACATCTTCAGCTTCGCCTCGCGCGAGGTGCCGAACTGGAACACGATTTCGATCTCCGGCTACCACATCCGCGAGGCCGGCTCGACCGCCGCGCAGGAGCTGGCCTTCACCATCGCGGACGGAATCGCCTACGTCGACGCGGCGCTCAAGGCCGGGCTCAAGATCGACCAGTTCGCGAGCCGCCTGTCGTTTTTCTTCAACGTCCACAACAACTTCTTCGAGGAAATCGCGAAATTCCGCGCCGCGCGCCGGATCTGGGCGCGTCTGATGAAGGAGCGTTTCGGCGCCCGCGACGAGCGCTCGATGATGCTGCGCTTTCATGCGCAGACCGCCGGCTCTTCGCTCACCGCCCAGCAGGTCGACAACAACGTGGTGCGGGTCGCGTTGCAGGGCCTGGCCGCGGTCCTGGGCGGCGCGCAATCGCTGCATACCAACTCGCGCGACGAGGCGCTGGCGCTGCCGACCGAACAGTCCGCACTGCTGGCGCTGCGCACCCAGCAGGTGATCGCCTGCGAGTCCGACGTCGGCGACACCGCCGATCCG
>JBGPMT010000230.1:0-5354 GCA_041487135.1 Binataceae bacterium (SeqCode)
CGAAGGCTGCGAGCAGCGGCACGATCGCGGTCTGCAGCGCGCCGGTGGTGACCTGGGCCCGGCCGTTCTCGATCGTCATGTCGATTTCGGTGCGGACGCCGAAGCGGCCGGGGAAATAGAGGCCGGGCTCGACCGAGAAGCAGCTACGCTCGAGGAGCCGGCGCGAATCGCGGGTCTCCAGCGAATCGAGATTGGCGCCGTTGGCGTGGACCTCGCGGCCGATCGAGTGGCCGGTGCGATGCACGAAGGCGCCGCCCTGTCCGGCCGCTTCGATCACCGAGCGGGCGGCGCGGTCGGCCTCTTCGCCCGTGACCGGGGCGCCTGACGCGACCCGCCCCGTGACGAATTCGACCGCGGCGTCGCGCGCCCGCGCGATCAGCGAAAAGGCCTCGGCATACTCAGCGGGCGTCTGCTCGCCGACGAACGCCATCCAGGTGAAATCGGCGTAGATGCTCTCGGGCCCCGGCTCGCGCGCCCACAGGTCGAGCAGCACCAGGTCGCCGCGCGCGATCGGCCGATCGCCGGCCGAATTCGGGCTGAAATGGGGCAGGGCGGCATGGGCGTTGACCGCGACGATCGGCGGGTCGCGCGTAACCATCCCATGGCCAGCGCTGATGGAATCGATCACAAAGCGCTGCGCGGAGAGCTCGCTAATCGGAAGCCCGGCGCGGACGCGGCGCGCGATTTCGGCGAAGCTCTCGTTGACCACGGTGAGCAGGGCCTCGGCGGCGCGACGATGGCTCTCGAGCTGGGCGGGCGTGAGCGTCGCTTCGAAGCGCTGGACCAGGTCGGCGGCGCTGACCACCTCGACGCCGAAGGATCGGACCAGCTCGACCGTGCCGGCGTCGACCCGCGAGACATAGGGGATCGCGCAGTTTGGCGAGTAGTCCATCGCAAGGCGCCGACGCCCGGCGAGCATCGTCGAGAGTGCCGCAGCCAGCTCGCGCTCCGATCGATAGACCGTACGCCGCCCCGGGAGCCGCTCGAGGCGGTTGGGCTCGACCGCCGAGACCAGCGCTTGGGGCTCGCCGCTGGCCGGGATGAGATAGAACCAGCGCCGCGTCGAAAGCTCGTCGGCGTCGAGCTCGAGCACCCGGTAGGCGATCGGATCGCTGCGGCGAAAATCGTAGAACAGCCATCCGTCGAGCGCCGCCTCGCCGAGCGCCACGGCGATTTCCGCGACCCGGTTCACTTCCGCTCACCAGCGGGCGCCGGGGCCGGCTTGAAGCGCTCGCCCCAGACGTGGACCCGCTCGACGTCGATACGGACCATCGGATTGGCCTCGGCCACCAGCGCCATCCGGCGATACTGCGAATATTTCTCGCGCAGGTTGCGCAGCGCGAGCAGGTACTCGTTGGGATCGTCGACCACCTGCGCGCGGCCGTGAACCAGGACGTAGGCCAGGAAGGACCAAGCCTCTTCGTAGTGATCGATCAACAGCGCGACCCGCGGGTTGGCCGCGATGTTGCGCATCCGCTTGAGCTCCATGCCGGTGCGCTGCTTGGGTTTCTCGTCGATCGCGAAGTAGAAACGCGCGCCGTCGAACCAGAAGCAGACCGGAATATTGTGCGGAGCGCCGCCCGGGTCGGCGGTTGCGAGATGGCCGATACGGGCGCCGGCCAGGAACTCGCTCATCCGCGGCTCGCTCAAAAGCGCGATCGATCCCGACTCACCGGCCATTACCATCTATCCAACACGCCTCGCGCCCTCCGAGGCAAGCCGCCGCTATCCGGCCTCGGATTAGCGTTCCTCGCCAAACAGGAACAGCGAGAGCGCGATGACCGAAAACAGCAGGTTTGGAATCCACGCCGCCGTCCAGGCCGGCATCAGGCCGGAATGGCCGAGCGACGAGGTGATTCCCAAGATCAGCCAGTAGCCGAAACCGATCGCCAGGGCCAGTCCGAAACTGCGCCCGAGGCTGAGGCGGCGCGGCAGCGGATCGAGGCTCAAGACCACGCCCAGAGCCACCATGATCAGGCACGATAGCGGCAGCGCGTACTTGAGATCGCGATCGACCACATAGCCGCCGGGGTCGAGCCCCTTTTCGCGCAGCCCAGCGATATAGCGATCGAGTTCCCACAGCGTGAACTCCTCCGGATCGAGCCGCAGGAGGCCGAAATCGGCCGGATTGACGTCGGGCCGGAAGTAGTCCGAGTCAACCGTGGTAACCGAGCCGTTCTTGCCCAGCTCGACCGTCGAGAGCTCGCGCGGTACCCATCGCGTGCCGTTCCAGATCGCGCTGCCGGCATGGACGATATCGAGCAACCTGAAGTCGGGCGAGAGCCGGTAGATCGTCACGCCCCACAGCTGATGCCTGCGGTTGTCGTAACGGTCGGCGCTCAGGAATCCCTCGCTCACGCGCACCCATATATGCGCGTTGGCGAACACCCCGCGCAGCGTCCGCCGCTTGAGCTGGACTTCATACAGATAGCGCGCCTGGCGCGTCGTGTAGGGCACCACGGTCTCGCTGAGCCCGAAATTGACCAGCGAGATTACGAACGCGACCGCCAGAATCGGTGCGGCCAGCTCGAGGCGGCTTATCCCGAGCTGCTGGCAGGCCAGCATCTCGCCCGAGCGGCTGAGCAGCGCCAGGCCCAGCAGCGCTCCGGCCAGACAGGCGACCGGCAGGAGTTGCGAGATGATCAGCGGCAGCTTGAGCCCGAAGTATCGGAGCCCCAGCAGGCTGAAGCCGCCGTAGTGCATCAGGTCGTCGAAGCGGTCGAAGATGTCGCCGATCAAGTAGGTGATCGTGAAGGCGGCGAGGCAGACGAAAAACGGGCCCACGAAGTTGCCGGCCATGAAGCGGTCGATGGTCGGCGAGAGCCGCGCGCGCATCGTCAGGCCGCCTGCTGGGAGCGCTCGAAGCGTTCCACCAAGTCCCAGATGATGTCGCCCGGCCCGCGTCCCTGGTCGGTGCGATCGCCGGCGCTCAGCACGAACAGCCACACCGCCAGCAGCGCGAAGAGCAGGTCCGGGATGCACATCGCGGGGAGGGCGCCGAGCCGTCCGGTCTGGGCCAGGTTCTCACCCACGCGCATCAACGCGTAATAGAAAAAGAACAGCGCGATGGCGACGCCGAAGCGCTCGGATTGCCCGCCGCGCGCGGGCTTGAGACCGAGCGGGATGCCCAGTATCGCGAACAGCACGCTGGCGAACGGCACCGTGAACTTGCCGGCCCGCTCGCTCTCGGCGAAGTAGTTGGGATGGCCGGCGGCGCGCGCCGCCGCGATGGTCGCCACCAGCCTCGCATAGTTCATCTCGTCGGGCGTGAGCACCGCGAAATTGATCGTGGTCTGCGGCTCCAGGTTGAGATCGTAGATCTGGAAGCTGGTGACGTGGCTCGCATGATTCTCGGTTTCAAGCCCGAAGACCGACCCCTGATAGAGCCGGAGGGTAACCGTCTGGCGCTCCTTGTCGGGCAGCACGACCCCGTTGCGCGCGATAATCGTGCTCTGCTGGCCGCGATTCCGATCGTCGGAAATCATCACCCCGTGCAGCGTGCCGTCGTTGGCCGAGATCTGGTCGACGTAAAGCACGATGCCCGGGAAGGTGCGATTGAAGACCTTCTCCTTGAGCCCGACGGTGGTGCGCGTGCGGCTCAGATGGTAGAGCAGGTCCGAGAGGCTGTGATTCGCCCACGGACGCACCGAAAAGGCGAACCAGCTGGCCAGCCCCCAGACCGCGATTCCGATCGCGAGCACTGGAATCGCCAGGCGGTAGAGGCTGATCCCGCAGGCGCGCGCCGCGATCAGCTCGCGCTCGGAGGACATCCGCCCGAAGCCCAGCAGCACACCGAGCAGCACCGCCATGGGAAAGGTCAGCTCGAAGAACGACGGCATAATGTAACCGACCAGCGCGAGCACGTCGCGCAGCGAAACGCCGCGATTCACGACCATCTCGGTGAGCTTCAGCAGGCGGCCGGTCACCAACGCGAAGGTCAGCAGCGTGACGCCGAGCATCAGCGGCGCCACGACCTCGCGCGCGACATAGCGATCGATTATCGGGATTCGCAGCCAGCGCATCGATACACGTCTCTCACGCAGATGCCCGGAGTCTAACTCGCAGCGTGGCGCAATGAAACGCGCGCGCGAAAGGCGGCCGTGCAAAGCGGCCGGCCGAGGCGATATCATCGCCGATAATGAAGCATCGCATGAACCGGCGGCCCGACCGGCAACGCGAGTCGCTCAAGCCTCCGCCGGCGCTTACGCGCGAGCCCGGCGCGGCGCGCGCGCGCGAGGACCTGGTGTTCGGCGTCGAGCCGATCCGGGAGCTGATCGCGAGCGCCCCGGAATCGATCCGCACGCTCTACCTGCGCCGCGGCACGCGCCGGCGCTTCGAGCGCGAGAGCGGGCGGGTGTCGGAGGCCGGCGGCGCGGTCGAGGAGGTCGACGATCGGGCGCTCGCGGTGCTGGCGGGCGCGCAGGCGGTCCATCAGGGCCTGGTCGCGCTCATCCGCCCGCATCGTTATGCCGCGCTCGAGGATTTGATCGCCGCCCGGCCCGATCCGATCCTGATCGTCGACGGCGTCACCGATCCGCGCAATCTCGGCGCGCTGCTGCGCTCGGCCGAATGCGCGGGGGTGCGCGGCGTGATCGTCGCGCGGGATCGCACCGCGCGGCTGACCGCCGCGGCGCTCAAGGCCTCGGCGGGCGCCTGGGTGCATCTGATGATCGCCGAATGCGGCAACGTGGTGCGGACGCTCGAACAGTTGCAGCAGGCCGGCTACTGGGTCGCGGCGCTGGCGCCCGGGGGCGCGCAGACAATCTATGAGCTCGACACCGGCCGGCCGCTCGCGATCGTGGTCGGGGCCGAGGGCGAGGGCGTGCGCGAGCTGGTGAAGAAGCGCGCGGATTTCGTGGTGGCGATTCCGATGCGCGGGCGGGTTGGTTCACTCAACGTCTCGGTCGCCGCGGCGATCGCGTTGTTCGAGATCGCGCGCCGGCGCGAGCCGGCGGCGCCGGCGCGCGATGGCCGCTAAAGCATCGCAATTGCACATCGTGCTCGGCAGCGCGTCGCTGGCCGGCTATCCGCAGGGTGGCGGCCATTGGAGCTGGTTTCTGCAGTATCCGCTGGGGCTCAAGGCGCTGGGCCACAAGGTCACCTGGCTCGAGGTGCTGGCGGCCAGCGGCGATCCGGCGCGCGATCGGGTGCGCGTGCACGAGTTCCTGGCGCAGATCCGGCCGTTGGAACTGGCGGATGACTGTATCGTGGCCGTCACCGGCGGCGCCGGCGCGCGGCCGGCGATGACCGGCGCGGATCGCGCGCGTCTCACCGCGGTCGCGCGCGACGACGCCCTGTTCTGGTATCTCGCGTGCGGCGTGGGCGCCACCTGATGCGGATCGGCCACCTCCCAG
>JBGPMT010000231.1:0-5352 GCA_041487135.1 Binataceae bacterium (SeqCode)
GGCCCATCACACAGGACGATGAGTTGTTACTGTACGTCGAGACGCGGCGTCTGGTGAGGGTGATTATAGGTCGGCGGGACTGAACCCTCCACAACGTCTCGAAGGCATCGCGGGGCTGCGGTGATCTTGGTCGTCATGAGGTGCGGCGCCCTCGAAACGCCGCATCTTCTCACGCTTTGATCCGGCCGAGCAGGTGGCTTCGTCGGCGTATGCCGAGAGCGTCTTCTCAGCGCTGAACCAGACGTCACGCTAGACAGGAGCTGCGGGCGTGACCGAACGCGCCGCGGTCTGTTAGATTCCCCGCATCAAAGTGGGTGGGGGAATAACAGTGCGCATCGGCATCGCCCGGAGTGCTTCGGCCTCATCGCTTGGAGGCCGCCCGCGAGCACATCTGCTTCTCGCCTTGATTCTGGTTGCGTTATGGACGGCGGCCGGCGCCCGTCCGCTGCTCGCGGCCGGCCTCGGCAATCTCTTTTCCAGGCCGGAGCAGAAAGCAGCGGATGCCACGCAGCCGGCGGATCAGATCCAGGGACTGCTCCGTGCCCTGATCGAAGCCGGAACCTTGCCCGAATCGCGCTGGCGGAACTTTGCCGAGTACCAGGATCACGTGCGGAAGTTCTACGATGCCGGCGGATACTCGCTTGCCTGGATTCAAGCTGGCCGGCCGACCCCGCAGGCCTCGGCGATGATCGGGCAGTTCAAGCAGGCCCGGTTCAAGGGCCTCGATCCGCAGGACTACGACGCTGCGAGCTGGGACGGGCGTCTCCAGAAGATCCGGGCCTCGGCCCCGGCGTCCGATCTCGCGAGCTTCGACCTGGTGCTGACGTTCTGCGCGATGCGCTACATCTCCGACCTGCATATCGGACGGGTCAACCCGCACAATTTCAAATTCGGTCTCGACGTCGGAGCTTACACCTACGACCTGCCCGAGGTTCTGCGCGGCCAGGTGATCCAGGCTCCGGATGTGAACGCGGTGGTCCAAAGCTTCGAACCGCCTTACGCCGGATATCAACGCACCGAGACGGCGCTCGCCGAGTACCTGAAGCTGGCCGCCCAAGGCGACGGCCTGGGTCTGCCGTTCCCGGCGAAGTCGGTGAAGCCGGGCGCGATGTATGCGGGGATGACGCAGCTCCTCTGGCGTCTGCGTCAACTCGGCGATCTCCCCTCCGCAGGCGGTTCGACGGCCAGCCCGCCCGCGAGCATCGGCGCACCGGCGCCATACGACGGTGCCGCGGTCGAGGGCGTGAAGCATTTCCAGCATCGCCACGGGCTGGATCCCGACGGCGTCCTGGGCAAGGGCACCATCACCGAGCTCAACCGTCCCTTGAGCCTCAGGGTATGGCAACTGGAACTGACGCTGGAACGCTACCGATGGATTCCGCCGAAATTTCCGCAGCCGCCGATCGTCGTGAACATCCCGGAGTTCCGGCTGCGCACCATGCGCCGGCAGCCGGCCGGCTTTGTGTCGATGAGGGTGGTGGTCGGGAAGGCGTACCATCATCGGACGCCGGTCTTCGCGCAGAATATGCGCTACGTGATTTTCCGCCCGTACTGGCTGGTCCCGCCGTCGATTCAGCAAAGCGAGCTGGTGCCGAAGATCCGCCGCGATCCGGATTACCTGGCGGAGAACAACTACGAGGTGGTGAACGACGCCGGACAGGTGGTGACGGAGGGCGCCATCTCCGACGACGTGATGCGGGGACTTCGCTCGGGAGCGCTCAGTATCCGCCAGAAGCCCGGACCCAAGAACGCGCTCGGCCTGATCAAGTTCATTTTCCCCAACTCCTACAACGTCTACCTGCACAGCACGCCGTCGCCCCAGTTGTTTGCCAAGGCGCGGCGCGATTTCAGCCATGGCTGCATCCGGGTCGAGGATCCGGTTGCGCTGGCGGCGTGGGTATTGCGCGATATTCCCGGCTGGACGGTCGAAAAAATCCAGGCGGCGATGAACGATGCCACCCAGGATAATCGTCAGGTCAATCTGCCGAAATCTATCCCCGTACTGATCCTCTACAGCACGGCGGTCGTCGAGCCCGATGGCGAAGTCCGGTTTTTCGACGATATCTACGGTTACGATGCCGAGCTCGAGCAGGTCCTGGAGGCCGGCTACCCGGATCCGAGATGAGCGGTGCGAGAGGAGGTGGCCGCTGCCGGGCTAGCGGTCCGGGCAGGAGCGCGAACCGTCGGGGCCGCCGACGTTGAGTAATAGCAGCCGCCCGCGGCTGGTCGCGGAATCGGATTCGAGCAGCGGCGGCCGCGTGATACTTGCGCCTGGAAAGACGCGGTTCAGCTGGTTGCTCCAGACGATCAGATATGAGGCGCAGCTCGAGGCGGGCTGCAGCATCGCGCGCCGCCATCCCGGAATTCCGCGGCGGAAGTAGTACGACAACTCGTATTCCGGCGCGCCGACGACATGCAGGTCGTGACGGCCGACGATCGGCTCGGCGCGCAACACGAAATTCTTAAGCGTGCGCTGGCGCGAAAGCTCGGGCTTGAGCACGCCGATCCACAAACTCACGGCCGCAAGACTCGCGATTCCGATACTGACAGCCGCTGCATAGCTGCGATGTTTTTTCACCAGCCACAGGGTGGCGATCGAGCTCGCCGCGGCGACGATCATCGTGGCGACGAACCTCAGATGGCCGCGAGCGAAGTCGCGCAGAATTAGCTCCGTATAGGCGGCGTCGCTCGATTGCATCGATCCTAGCATCTGGCTAATCAACGCCGGGCGGCTGGCAAGGATCAGGCCGGCGAGGGCGATCATCAGGATCGCGAACCCGGCGACGGCGCTTGCGCCATCGGTGAGGATCGCAATCAGGCGGCGCCGGATAGCGACGGGATAGGACGCAAAGGGCGCGGTCAGCACGATTGCGAGCGGCGGCAGCGCGGGCAGGACATAGATGTCGCGCTTGCTGCTCGCAATCGTGAAGATCCCGAGCACCGCGAGCATCAACGCCAGTTGGTAAAGGATCGGGTCTCTCGACTTCCACCCCGGAATCAGCCGGGCGAGGGCGGCCGGGAGATAGAGGATGAGTGGGAGCGCCGCACCGATGAAACGCAGCCAGACGTAGTAAAAGGGACGCGCCGCTTCGCCGGTCCCGCCGAGTTTCGAGGGGGCGAGATGGCCGAAGTTCTCCTGGAAAAACTGCACCCGGATCAATTGCGGATCCTTCAGAAACGCCGGGACATACCACAATGCGGCAATCCCCGCCGCGACGCCCAGCACGATCCATGGCCACGGCTGCGCAAGCATCCTGATCGGGTTGGTTCGACGAAGGCTTGCATAGATCGCCAGCGCCAAAGCCAGGAGCACGATCGCCAGCGGTCCCTTGGTTGTCACGGCCAACCCGAGCAGGACACCGGCCGCAAGGGCGCGCGAGATCGAGGTTCGGCCCTGGACCAGTGGATAGAGCGTGCAATAGCCGGCGAACAGGAAGCAGGTGAACAGCATGTCGGTGCGCACGTGAGCGCCGCGCGAGGCGAACCCGTAGATGCCGAGCAGGAACAGCAGCGCGAGCCCTCCGGCTGAAGTATCGAGGTTGATGCATGTGAAAGCGATCACCAGGCCGGCGATTCCAGCCGCGGCGATCAGAGAGACGGCGCGGGCGCCCGGCTCGTCGACGACGCCGCCACGCGCCTTGGCGATCAGCGCCGCGAGCCAATAATAGAGCGGCGGTTTGCGGGTCGCTTCGCCATAGAGGTCGTCGGGAATCAGCCAATTGCCATGCTTGACGATATTCAGGATGATTCCGGCCGGCCGCGGCTCTTCGTCCTTCTGGAAAGGCGCGGTCATCCCCTGGCTCAGGAAGATCAGCGCCAGGATTCCCGCGACGACGGCCTTGAGCAGGGGCGATCTCAAACCGCGACGTTCTGCCGGGGCGCGGCCGCCGGCTCGCGCGGCGTCCATGAGCGGCGCAATTCGGGCAGCTCGCGGCCGAGCAGTTCTTCGAGGGCCCGCAGATCGGGGTCGAAAATCTCGCAGAGCCAGTGCTTGGCAGCCGGATCGATCTTCGGCCGCGGTACCGACTTCACGAAAAAGCGCTGGAAAATCAAGCGCTTGATCGCGTGGTTTGCCCCCATCCTTTTCGGCACCAATAGCTGTCCGGTGCGCCGCGCCCAGTTGCTGCCCGCGATTCGCTGCGCCCACGGCCAGCGCGCGATCCCGAAGCTGTTCTCCACGTAGCTCATGTCGATCCGGTCGAGATATCGGGCATCGGCCCCGATGAACCGCAGGACCTCGGCCAGCGTCGATTTCCGGTTCTCGGCCCCGCGCCTCAGTTCATCGAACAGGATAATCCGCACCTGCTCGGGACCGAACGCCCGTAGGTAACGCCTGACCGGCTCGGCGTAAAGTCCGAGCTCGACATAGAGTTGCGAGACTCCCCAACCCTTCTGCTCGCGGTGCCAGTCTTCCTGCAGAGCCTCGAAGAACGGACGGCGCTGAAGACCCTCGCGTAGGTTCATCAGGTAATGGGAGTAGGCGCGCTCGACCGGATCACGCAGCAGGATGATGATTCTCGCGTCGGGAACCGCCTGGTGGATTCGCCCCGGCGCTTCCGGACACCAGAGATAGGACGGGCTGGCCTCGCCGATCGCCTTGTAAGCCGCCGCCTTGCTGAACAATGCCAGGTAATCCTTTTCGGCCGTGACGTAGGTGAACAGGTAACGCTGCTCGTAGGCCGGGCGGAGCTGGGCGAAATAGTGCGGTTCCTTGAGGGCGGGCAGGAAGACCTCGGGATGCTGCTTCAAGTAGGTGTAGAGCGAGGTCGTGCCGCTGCTCGCCGCACCGACGATAAAGAAATTCGGCCAGATCGCTTGAGCCATCTATATCCGGTGGATACGTGGATTCGTGCCCGACGGGATGCCGCGCGTCAGAACCGGGCCGATCAAACGCGCACAGGGTCGAGATTGTTCCGAAGAGTTAAACCCTTTTGATTCTTGCGCGTCAAGTACGGCCCCAAGGGTCGCACCAGTAAACTCTTTGTGCTTGAAATACAAAACACTAGATGTAACCGGATGCGGGAGTCTCGCTCCGAACCGACCCTGAGAGGATCCAGATGAAAAGAACCAAGGCGGCAGGCCGAACCATGATGATTCTCGGGGTCATCGTCACGGCGGCGGCGGGTGTGGCCTCGCTCGCCGAAGCCAAGCCGATCAAGCTGCACAACTTCCAGGCCGCCATCGTGGTGATTGGCCAGACCGATTTCACTAGCGGCGGCAGCGGGCTCGGTCCGGGCTCGTTCTCTGACGCCTACGGCGATCCGCTTTTCGCTGGTGGAATCCTGTTCGTGCCGGACTGGCTCAACGCCCGAGTGCTCGGATTCAACCACATCCCCAAAACCAACGGAGCGA
>JBGPMT010000232.1:0-5340 GCA_041487135.1 Binataceae bacterium (SeqCode)
CTTTCGCATCCCGCCGACCACCGGCTCCACTCCGCGGCGCTCGATTTCGGCGATCAGCCGATCGCGAATGCGCAGGCAGGTGGCGACGCGGGCCTTGAGATCGGATGCTAAGACCAGCGGATTTCTCACCGCCTGGCACAGGTACTCCAGGATGTCGGTGCGAATCTGAAAATTCTCGCCGATCCGTAGCTGTGGCACCCGCAAGCCTTCTTCGAAGCGCGAGGTCGCAAGCGCTGCATGACCGCCCGGCGCCATCCCGCCGGTATCGCCCTGATGGCCGCCGCAGGTCGCCCACGCCACCAGCTCACCGCGATAGAATATCGGCATGGTGGTGAACATGTC
Source organism: Binataceae bacterium (SeqCode) (assembly GCA_041487135.1). Classification (GTDB taxonomy): domain Bacteria; phylum Desulfobacterota; class Binatia; order Binatales; family Binataceae; genus JAJPIG01. Next base: position 343 of record JBGPMT010000232.1, read on the forward strand.
GTAGACGTGCGTGACGCCCGCGAAATCGTCGTTAAAAAAATAGATATCGCCGTCCTTGAGACCGACCGTCGGGTCGTCCTTGTAGTAGCGCAAAATATACTTCGCCTGCGCGCAATTGAGCATCGAATGAAAGTAGATTCCAGTCGCCACCACTGCCGGATCGCCCGCCGCGGTCAGCATGCCGGTGTTCATGTCGCCGGTCAGGATCGCCTCCGAGATCGACAGCTCCTGATAGACGTCGTGCGCCTCCTCGACGATGCAGGTGAGTTTGTGGCTCAGGATCTCGAGGTCGACGTCGCTGAGCAACTCCATCCCGCGCCGCTCGATTTCCGTTACCGGCGCGAGCCCTTCCGCAATGATCGCCGGGTCATATCCGGGACCGCGCCCATAAACGTCGCGGTCGTAGGTGAAGCCCTCGAAGCACACGCCCTGTCGCTCGAACAGTTTTCCCATTACTAACTCCCAACGCCTGCGCCCATCTCCGTGACACTTGCATGATCGTGAAGCTTCTCGATCCAGGCGAGGTTGCTGGCCGCAATCCGCAGTTGCCATCCGGATGGAACCACCAGGACCGTATCCTTCCCTTCGCAAAGCATCGGCCCCACAAGCGAGTCGCCCTCGGCCAGCGCTTCGCGATCATAAACCGGGGTCTCGACGAACCCCGCGGCCGGCCCCCAGAAGACGCGCCGACTCTCCTTATGCCGCGGCTTTCCGGAACCGCGATGCGAACCGTTAGACATGGCCGGTTTCGCCGTGGGGACGGATGCGATCAGCCGCAACGCCAGCACCTCGATCCCGACCTCCTTGAACACCGCACCCTGCCCATAGCGTGCCGCATAGGCATTGTTGAACGCTTCGCAGAGCTCTTGCACGTCGGCCCGGCTGGTCAGGGCTAATGCGGGCATCGGCACCGGGATGGTTTGACGTTGATTGCGGTAACAGAGCATGGCCTCGGCCTTGAGTTGGACCAGTTCCATCTCGAAGCCCTCCTCGCTCATATCGCGGCGAGCGAGCTCCGTCAGACTACTCAGTTCCTGATTGATCCGGCCAATCCGGTCCACGAGGTATCCACCCTCTTCCGGAGAATAGAGAGTCATGACCAGACTCTTTTCATAACTCTGAAATATATCCAACGTCAGAGTGCTGAATGCTCCAAATACACTACTGAACGGAAAAGTCAGTATTCGCCGGATACCCGCAAACTCGGCAAGCCCTGTCGCATGCACGGGGCCCGCGCCGCCCAACGCGAACATCGCGAGCGCGCGGGGATCCTGTCCCGACCGGTAGACGGAGAGCCGATAAATCTCCTGACCCATAACGCCGTCGATCAGTTGCTTTATGTCCCACGCCGCCTGCTCGGTCGTGATTCCCAGCGGAGCGGCGATTTTCGTCTCGAGCGCCTCGCGCGCGCGCTCGGCGTCCAGGCGAAACGCGCCGCCCAGGAAGTAATCGGGGTTGATGAATCCGAGCACCACATCGGCGTCGGTCACCGTCGGATGCTCGCCGCCCATCGCGTAGCATGCCGGCCCCGGATTCGAACCGGCGCTCTGCGGCCCCACCTTTAGCGCGCCGTTCTCGAGGCGCGCGATGGAACCACCGCCGGCTCCGATCGACCAGTGCGGCACGATCGGGACCTGAACCCGGAAGCGCTCGATAATCGGATTCTGCTCATAGCGGGTCTCCTGCCCGGCGCCGACCAGCCCGACGTCGAAACTCGTGCCACCCATGTCGGCGACCACCGCGCTCTCGCATCCAGTAAGGCCGCGCAGATAAGCGGCGCCCATCACCGCCGCGGCCGGACCGCTGCCGTAGAGATGCAGCGCCTGGGTGCGCGACAGCGAAGAAATTCCGCCCGTGTTCTTGCTCACGAAAACCGGCCGGCGATAGCCGCTGCCGCGCAGATCCTCGACCATCCGCAGCAGATGATCTTCGCTGACCTCGCGCAGGTAGGCGTCGAGGATCACGGTCATCGCGCGCCGATACTCATCCATCTGCGGCGAGATATCGCACGACAGATAGACCGGCAGATGGCCCAGGTAGCACTCGGGATAGTCAGCGCGAATCAGCTCCGCAATGCGCCGTTCGTGAACCGGATTTACAAATGAATTGAGCGTCACCACCACGATTCCGCGCACACCGCGGTCGACCAGCTCCTGGATTTTCTCGCGCAGATGGGATTCGTTGAGCGGCATCAGCACCTGGCCGAGATTGTCGATCCGCTCGAGCGCGCCGACGATGTTTTCGCGCGGAATAATCGGGACCGGCCGGCGGCCGCGGCCGCGATCGTATTTCGCTTGCGGCGGCAGCCCGTCGGCCCAGTTCGCCGACCGTCCGACCATGATCGCATCCTCGAAGCCGTGCGTCGTGATGACGCCGAGCCGCGTGCCGCGCCGCTCGATCAAAGCGTTGGTTCCGACCGTGGTCGAGTAGACGATGGCCGAGGTCGCGGCAAGGACCGCTTCCAATTCCGTGTTGATCTGCCCGGCGGCCAGGCGTATCGCGTTGAAAACGCCGAGCTTCAGATCGTAATGCGTGGTTTCCGCCTTGGCGGTAACGATCTGGTTATCGCGCAACAACACCACATCGGTGAAGGTGCCGCCGACATCGATCCCGAGCGCGATCCTCATTTCCCGGCCGCCCGCTTTCGCCTCAGATCCTCGATGTCGAGCTCGATATCCCAGGTCAAGGGATGGCCGGGCGGCAGATACTCATTCTCGACCATCGTGCCGCATCCCGGACAGTAAAATTCGACTATGCGAATCCAGTCGGGATCGAAGCTGAAATTGAATTCGGGGTCCGAGCCGACCGGAATGTGTATTTCCCGGGGATCGCGTTCACGCACCAGGCAGCCTTCCTTATAAGGACGATTGAGCGCGCCGAGACCGGTCTGGCAGCGATTGCAGACCCAGGTTTCGGTCTCCAGGTCGGCCTCGAGATATTCCGTGATACGCACTCGCATTCACATCACCTCGATCCGGATCGTAGAATCCGCGCCGCGCCGGGAAGCGTACAGCGCCGGGAAAGCGGCGCCGCACGGAGCAACGCCCATCGTCGTGCGCAACAGCATCGGTGTCGCGGTCTGCTCAGTGCCGGATTTCGGAATTGGCGGCGAGCACATGGCGCGTGGATCGCCGCGGACTTCGAGCCTGCCGCTGGTCGCGGCCCGGCCTATCCGCCGTACGGCATCGCTCCGGGCTGCTCGACGATCGGCGCCAGCGACAGCTTCTTCAGCTCTGGCATCACCTCGGCAGCGAACAGGCGCAGGTTGCGCTCGGCCTCGTCGTACGGCATCCCGGCGTAACTGAACACGCCCGTGAACTGATCGGAGTTCACGCGCCGGCGGATGACGTCGATCTTCTCCAGGCACTGCTCCGGCGTGCCCCAGACCTGAAGATTCAGAAAGTACTCGGCCGCCGCATCCTCTCCCGATCTGGCCAGCTGCTTCGAAATTTCCCGGTAGAACTCGTAGCCCTTCGCCTGGCCGAAGTGATCGGCGGTCATTTCGTAATGACGCAGCGCGGTGTGCCAGTACCCGCCGATGTAGCGCACTGCCATCTCGTGCGCGCGGTCGGCATTCCGGTCGCAGAAGACCCATCCGGAAGTGATCGTCGGGGGCGGCTCGCCGCCGTTCACCTGCTGATAGATCGTGCGATAGTCCGCCAGCTCCTTCGCGACGGCCTCCCACGGTTTCTGCGGGATGATCAGAATCCCGATGCCGAGCTGCGCCATGATGCGCGAGGACTCGGGCGATACCGCGGCGGCATAGGTGCGGCCCTTGAACGACTTGAGCGGCTTGGGCCGAATGTCGCGGCGGGGCTGCTTGATGTGGCGGCCGTCGAACTCGATAAATCCGCGCTCGAGGCCTTCGAGGATCATGGTGGCGTATTCGACGAAGCGCTCGCGCGACTCGTCGAGCGGGATGCGGAAGCCTTCGAACTCGAGGCGCGCGAGTCCGCGGCCCAGCCCGAGAATCACCCGCCCATTGGAGTAGTGATCGAGCACCGAGACCTGCTCGGCGACGCGAATCGGATCGTGCCAGGGGAGCACCACCACCATCGAGCCGAGCTTAAGACGCTGCGTGCGTCCGGCGTAATAGGAGAGAAATTGCAGGACGTCGGGGCACATCGTGTAGTCGTCGAAATGATGCTCGACGCTCCAGATCGAATCGAAGCCGAGCGGTTCGACCAGGTCGCCGAGCTTGAGTTCGTGGCGATAGACATCGAAGTCCGGCTGTTGATTGAACGGGTTCTGGAAAATGATCGCGGCACCGACCTGCATGCGGGAAATCTCCTTGCTGGGGCGAGCCAGCGCTTTGCCGTCGTGAATTATCGGCACACTTCGGACCCCGGCATCTTGGAACTTATCAGGCGGTAGCACGGACGAAAAGCGAAACTGGACCGGCCGACCCAAACGATGTTATGGTCCCGCGAAGTCGTCGCTAACGGACGGATCAGGTCGGATCAAGTCCGGTTGAGACCGGCGAAACGCGCAGTTTGGGAGCGAACCGTGGCACACCCAAAAGTTATCGTGAACCTCTATCCTGTGCTGCCAGCCAAGAACGAGATGGACCGCGCTGCGCGGCGGCCGTTGGGGAGAGACGCGGGACTCACCCATCGAATCATCCATGAAATGACCGAGGTGGCCGAGGCTGCGGACCAGCTTGGGGCCTGGGCCGTGAGCACGATCGAACACCATCTGCATTCCGAAGGTTACGAATTATCCCCCTGCCCTGGAGCGATCAATGCCCACTGGGCGGGCCGGCTGAAGAACGCGCGCATCGGAACCATCGGCTACGTGGTCGGGACCCGCGATCCGATCCGGGTCGCCGAAGAGATGGCAGTAATCGATCATCTTGCCGACGGCAAGTACTTTGCCGGGTTCGCGCGCGGCTACCAGTCGCGATGGACGAATATCCTGGGACAGTACGTGGAAGATGTCGCGACGGTCTCCGACGGCAGCGCGGATGATCGCAAGAATCGCGAAATTTTCGAGGAACGC